>JAUCGL010000140.1 GCA_030378105.1 Candidatus Halobeggiatoa sp. HSG11
CTGCTGATGATAATGCATTGAATTTTCTATTAAAGTATAGGAATGAAATATTTGGAGAAATACCGGTTATATTTTGTGGTATTAACAATTTTAATGAAACTGAACAACAGCTTAAAACTCATAATAAATATACAGGTATAGTTGAATCATTTGATATTAAAGCAAATTTTGACTTAATTTTGAAATTGCATCCTTATACTGAAGAAATTGTTGTTGTTAGCGACCAAACAACTTCTGGAATTGCTAATTTAAAAATGGTTCAACAAATCATTCCAGAATATGAAAATATCAAATTTCGTTTTATCAATAAAGGCAATTTGAATTATTATCAACAAGAATTAGAAAAACTTATTCAAGGTAGTGTGGCACTTGTATTGCCGGTTACTCGTGATACTGAAGGAAATACTTTCACTTATGAAGAAAGTTTTGAAATATTTACTCGTAGTACTCAAATTCCGATTTATAGTCCTTGGGATATGTTTATGGGAATGGGGGTTGTAGGTGGAATAATGATAAGTGGAGAAGAACAAGGTCGAGTTGCGGCAAAAATTGCACTGCGAATTATGAAAGGTCAACTTGTTGATAATATTCCAATTAATAGAGTTAGTCCAAATCGTTATATGTTTGATTATAATCAATTGAATAGATTTGATATTGAAGAACATCTTCTTCCTAAAGGTTCAATAATTATCAATAAAAATTTCCTGTTACAAGAATTTTATAAGCAATATAAGACATTAATTTGGACAGTAATTTTATTTGTTGTTATGTTAGTTATTATATTGGTTATGCTGGTAATTAATATTTTCAAACGAATTCGAGCTGAGAAAGAACGGCAAAAAACCTATGAGCAATTGGCTAAAACTAATCAAGCTTACTCACGTTTTGTACCGCATAATTTCTTAGAATTTTTAGGTCGTAAAAGTATTATAGACGTTAAACTTGGCGATCAAACCCAAGCGGAACTCACAATTTTATTTTCTGATATTCGTTCTTTTACCACTCTTTCTGAAAATATGACTTTGGTAGAAACTTTTTGTTTTATCAATGATTATTTGAAAAAATTAGGTCCAATTGTGCGTAATTGCAACGGTTTTGTGGATAAATACATTGGAGATGCAATTATGGCTTTGTTCTCTAAATCTCCTGCTGATGCCATACGAGCTGGTATTTTGATGCAAAAAGCTATGTTGGAATTTAATTCAGAAAGAATGAATAAAGCTAAAAAATTTCGGGATAAAACTGAGTTTATTGTGACTGGTATTGGTATTCATACTGGTAGTTTAATGCTTGGTATGATAGGTGAAACTGAACGAATGGAAGGGACTGTTATTTCTGATGCGGTTAATCTTGCTTCTCGATTGGAAGGGTTAACTAAAATTTTTGGTGCTGGAATTGCAGTTAGCTGTTCAACGTTAAGAAGTGCATTGGAAATAATACCCGAAAATGAAATTAATTATCGCTTTTTAGGCTCTATAGTTGTTAAAGGAAAAACCAACACGATCAACGTATTTGAGGTTTTTGATGGTGATCCTAATGAAATAGTGGAATTAAAACAACGTACTCTTGAATATTATAATCAAGGTTTAGATTATTATTTCATCAAAGATTTTTCCAATGCAATTCAATCCTTTGCTATGGTTGTTGCACAGAATCCAAATGATAAAGCTGCTCATTTTTATCAAAAAAGATGTACCGAATTAGAAGACAACGTTGCTCCAGATTGGAATGGAGTTATCACTTTTGATATTAAGTAACTTTGTGTATTATTATTAAGCAATCAATTATTTGTATAATTTTTATAGAATTTTATTAAAAAGTCCTTAATTTATACCATAAATATTAACCAGAAATTAAAAAAAATGTTCAAAAATGTACTTACTAAGATGTTTGGTAGTCGTAACGACCGACTAGTTAAACAACTGTTCAAAACTGTAAAAAAAATAAATGATTTAGAGCCAGAGATATCAGCTTTAAACGATGATGAATTAAAAGCTAAAACGGTAGAGTTTCGGCAACGAGTTAAAGATGGAACCACATTGGATGATTTATTACCAGAAGCTTTTGCAACAGTTCGTGAAGCTGGTAAACGAACTTTAAATATGCGACATTTTGATGTGCAATTAATCGGTGGAATGGTATTGCATAGCGGTAAAATAGGAGAAATGCGGACTGGAGAAGGTAAAACTTTAGTTGCTACTCTAGCTGTTTATTTAAATGCTTTATCTGGCAACGGTGTGCATGTTATAACAGTTAATGACTACCTTGCCAAGCGTGATGCCGAATGGATGGGAAATATTTATGAATTTTTAGGCATGACGGTGGGTGTTAGCTTATCAGGTATGTCAACAGATGAAAAGCGAGAAGCTTATGGCTCTGATATAACCTACGGAACTAACAATGAATTTGGTTTCGATTATCTACGTGATAATATGGCTTTTAGCAGCGAAGATAAAGTTCAAAGAAAATTGAATTTTGCTGTTATAGATGAAGTCGATTCCATTTTAATTGATGAAGCTCGTACTCCACTTATTATTTCCGGCCCTACTGATGATAATTCAGATTTATATAAACGTATTGATGTTATTATCCCAATTTTAAAACCTCAAGAACGTGAAACTCAAAAAGATGAAGAAGTAGAAGTTCCCGGTGATTATTATGTTGATGAAAAACAAAAACAAGTATCCCTAAGTGATGAAGGGCATCGACATATTGAAGAAGCTTTAGTTAGTGAAGGAATTCTTAAAGAAGGGGAGAGTTTATATGATGCTGCTAATATAAGTATGATGCACCATATTTTATCAGCCTTGCGAGCTCATACTTTATTCCAACTTGATGTTGATTATATTGTTAAGGATGATCAGATTGTTATTGTTGATGAATTTACCGGTCGGCAAATGCCGGGACGAAGATGGTCTGAAGGTTTGCACCAAGCTGTTGAAGCTAAGGAAAAAGTCACAATTCAAAATGAAAATCAAACTTTAGCATCCATTACTTTCCAGAATCTATTCCGTTTATACAATAAATTATCTGGCATGACTGGTACTGCTGATACAGAAGCTTATGAATTTCAACAGATTTATGGTTTAGAGGTAGTTGTTATTCCAACTAATGAAAAAATGGTTCGGGATGATAAAGGTGATTTGGTTTATTTGACTGTTGAAGCAAAATACAAGGCTATTATTGAAGATGTTAAAAACTGTCAAATTCGTAAACAGCCAGTGTTAGTTGGTACAACTTCAATCGAAAGTTCAGAGTTACTATCTAAACATTTAGAACAAGATAAAATAACACATAAGGTTTTAAACGCTAGATTTCATGAGCAAGAAGCCAGTATCATAACCCAAGCTGGAACTCCAGGTGCTGTAACTATAGCGACTAATATGGCTGGTCGTGGTACTGATATTGTGCTGGGTGGCAGCATTGAAGAAAAAATTAAAGCTTTAGGCAATGATCCTGACAAACAAGAAGTAGATAGGTTACGTGAGGAATGGGAACAATTACATGCTTCGGTATTAAACAGTGGTGGTTTGCATATAATAGGTACAGAGCGTCATGAATCACGCCGTATTGATAACCAGCTACGAGGTCGTTCAGGTAGACAAGGTGATCCGGGTTCAAGCCGTTTTTATCTATCTTTACAGGATAATTTAATGCGGATTTTTGCGTCAGAACGAGTTTCTAAACTTATGCAAAAATTTGGTATGGAAGATGACGAAGCAATTGAACATCCTTGGGTAACTAGGGCGATTGAAAATGCTCAACGTAAAGTTGAAGGCCGCAACTTTGATATTCGGAAAGAGTTGTTAGAATATGATGATATTGCTAATGATCAGCGAAAAATTATCTATGAGCAACGTAATGAATTAATGAGTGTTGATTCGATTGAAGATACTATTAACATAGTTCGTCATGATGTGCTTAGGAATGTTATAGACGGACATATAACTCCGAATAGTCTGGAAGAATTATGGGATATTTCAGGTCTGGAAGCTAATATTGAACAGACATTTGCTCAAAAAATGCCAATAGCTAAATGGTTAGAAGAAGACCATGATTTACATGAGGAAACTCTGCGTAAGAAAATAGAAGATGACCTCATAACTGCTTACAAAGAAAAAGAAAGGTTAGCTGGTGTTGAAGTGGTACGTCATTTTGAAAAAGCAGTTATGTTGCAAATTTTGGATGGCTTTTGGAAAGAGCATTTGGCGGCTATGGATCATTTACGGCAAGGAATTCATTTGGAAAGTTATGCTCAAAAGAATCCTAAACATGAATATAAACGCAAGGCTTTTGAATTATTTTCTGGATTGCTGGATCGAATTAAAATTGAGATCATAGGTGTGATTTCTAAGGTTAAAGTTAATACTGAATCTGATGTTGAGGTAGTTGAAGAGCAAAGGCGACAACAGCAAAATGCCCCTAATATGCAGTTTAGACATGCTAAAGTTCCCGGTTTAGCTAATGAAATTGCAGATAATGCTCCTCCGCCACCACCGCCTGAAGAAGCTCCTCAAAAGCCTTTTGTACGTAAGGGGCCTAAAATAGGTCGTAATGCTCCATGTCCATGTGGTTCTGGTAAGAAATATAAACAATGTCACGGAAAAATAACTAGTTAGTGATTGGGGATTAATTACTTAAATTTAATTGACTTAATTGTTAGCGTGATGGAACTGCTTAATGTGCAGAAAAGGAATTCTGTTAGATTCCACTTTTATTTAAGTATAATTAATTGACACCATAATTTAAATTAACTAATTTGAAAATAACTATAAAATATGTTAGTATAAATAAGATGTTAAGCTAAATTTCGATTATTAAAAATAGTTTTTTCAAAGATTTAAGATTATTATTTACTTATAATTTGTCTGTGTAATAATACCATCATCAATGCTAAAATTTGTTGTTTCGGGAATTAGATACGATTTCTCGAAACTAACAACGTAACTTGAGTTTCTGGAAATCTGCTTCGCTACATTCCCGAAACAACTATCTAATTGGCGATGGTATTGTGTAACATAAATTATTTAAGCTAATCGAACTAGGCTTTTTCGTTAGTTTATTTTTTTAGGAGAGTTATGTATGAAAATGGTAACAGCCATTATTAAACCTTTTAAACTTGATGATGTGCGTGAAGCACTGTCAGAAATTGGTGTGCAAGGTATAACCGTGACTGAAATTAAAGGGTTTGGTCGTCAAAAAGGACACACTGAATTATATCGTGGAGCTGAATATGTAGTTGATTTCTTGCCTAAAGTAAAAATTGAAGCTGCTGTCAGTTCAGAACAAGTTGAACAAGTTATTGATGCTATTACTAAATCCGCTAATACCAATAAAATTGGTGATGGTAAAATTTTTGTATATGAGTTAGAACAAACTATTCGAATTCGTACAGGTGAAACTGGTAAAGAAGCTTTATAACGGAGATAGCTTAATTATGGTACGAAATATAACTCTATGGTTGTTAGCAATATTTCCTTCAATATCGCTTGCAGAAGATTCTCTTAGTTCCGGGGATACCGCATGGATGCTAACTGCAACAGCATTAGTACTGTTTATGACTATTCCCGGTTTATCTTTGTTTTATGCTGGTATGGTACGCAGTAAAAATGTACTGTCGGTATTAATGCAATGTTTTGCTATAACTTCCATGATGACCATACTTTGGGTATTGTATATCTACAGTTTAGCTTTTACCGATGGTGGCTCAATGAACGCTTTCATCGGCAGTTTGGATAAAGCATTTTTAGCTGGAGTTGGAGTTGATTCCCTAAGCGGAACAATCCCAGAAACTGTATTCTTGACCTTCCAAATGACCTTTATCATTATCACTCCGGCTCTTATAGTTGGTGCATTTGCTGAACGGATGAAATTTTCGGCCATGTTGATATTCATGGCATTATGGGCAACTTTTGTATATGCTCCTGTTTGTCACTGGGTATGGGGTGGTGGCTGGCTTGATGAATATGGAATACTAGATTTTGCTGGTGGTACAGTGGTACACATAAATGCTGGAGTCGCTGGTTTAGTAGCAGCTATCATGTTAGGCAAACGGAAAGGTTATCCACGAGTTGCTATGCCACCACATAACTTAACCTTGACTATGATAGGTGCTTCCATGTTATGGGTTGGTTGGTTTGGTTTTAATGCTGGTAGTGAACTAGCTGCTGATGGCACTGCTGGTATGGCGATGGCAGTTACTCAAATAGCAACTGCGGCTGCGGCATTAGCATGGATGTTTAGTGAATGGATGTCACATGGTAAACCAAGTATGTTAGGTATTGCTTCTGGAGCGGTTGCTGGTCTTGTTTCTATAACTCCTGCTTCTGGTTCAGTTGGGCCAATGGGTGCTATGGCGATTGGTGCAATAACTGGTGTACTTTGTTTCTTATCTGCAACTAAAATCAAGTATATATTTGATTATGATGATTCTTTAGATGTATTTGGAGTACATGCAGTTGGTGGAATTATTGGTGCTATATTGACTGGTATATTTGCTGCAACTACTTTAGGCGGCACTGGTTTTGGTGATGGCAATGTAACAATGTCTGATCAAGTTATAGCTCAAATTATTGGAGTTGTCGTAACCATTGGTTTCACTGTGGTGGTTAGTTTCATTATTCTCAAACTGATTGATCTTGCTATTGGTTTACGAGTTACAGAAGAACAAGAAACTGAAGGATTAGATATTGCTCTCCATGAAGAACGTGGTTATATTATTTAACTGAAATTATACAGAAATTTTTTAAATAGGAGTGCAAAATTTATTTTGCGATTGATGAGTTCTATTATTATTGGAAAATATTCATTAATCACATTCCAACTTACAAAATAAATTTTGCCCTCCGTAATCATTTTTAATCACACATATTCGATTGTTATATATTTTTATGAAATATTTATATTATATTCTTATTTTAATATTGACGGCTTGTTCTCCTCAGCCGGTACAACAAGCTTGTTGGAAAAATACTTTTGATAATTATTATGGTTCTGGTAAAACGGTAAGTGAATCGTTGCATCAAGACGTATTGAAATATCAGTCATTAATTGAACAAACTTTAACTTATAGAGAAAAAACTCTTCGAGTTGTTAAGCGTTTGAAAAATAATATTAATGAAGGTAAACCATTATCTGGTGACGATGCCAATCAATTAAATTTAGGCATGGTTGAACATCTCAAACTTAGAGATCGATTGTATAAATTTGTTAATGGCTATGAATGTTGGTTAGATACAGATAATCCAATTGAAGTTAAACCAATTCCACCGACTGATAGATTAAAAGGCATAATGTTATCATTATCAGCAGCATTAACTTTGTATGATAACTATATGTTATCTATATCAATTTTTGAAGAAGATAAGAAATTGCGCCGCTTTTTAAACGAAAGAGATTCTGGTTATGGAATTGGTAAAAATGAATTAGCAAAAATTACTAGAAACTATAACTCCTATAGAAATCGCCACAAAGTTAAACAAGCATTACAATTTTATGAGACTCAAGTAGAAAAGTTAGCTGTTAGTCTTAAAGATGACCCAAGTTTTAATTACTTAAAATTATTGATAGAGCAAAGTCCTTCTTATCAGATGGCTAAGAAAAATTCTCCTTTAAAAATTATAAGTAGAAAATTTAAATTTATGGAAGCTATCGGTGGGGATACTTTATACCAACTCGCTAATTCTGGAGTAAATTTATTTAGTAAGTTTTTTGGTAATTCAGTTGGTTTGATTCAAACTCGTAAAGGCAAACTGTATAAACAACCTAAAATAACCAAATTAGTTTCCCAACAATTAAAAGCAGGGGATATTTTACTAGAAAAAACCCCATTTCGTTTGACTGATAAATTTATTCCCGGTCATTGGGGACATGCTGCTATCTGGGTTGGTACGGAATCAGAATTACGAGCATTGGGAATATGGGAACATGAAGTTGTTAAACAGTATTGGCAACAGATAAGACAAAATCATTTAGTGATAGAAGCTCTTCGTCCAGGTGTGGAGATGAATTCTCTACAAGATTTTCTTAATGTTGATGATTTAGCTATTTTACGCAATTCCAAACTAACTGATAAAGAGTTGGCAGATAGAATTATTTTGGCATTACGTCAGGTAGGTAAGGAATACGATTTTAATTTCAATGTTGAAACAACTGATAAAATTGTATGTTCTGAATTGATTTATGTTGTTTATACTGGTATTAAATGGCCAACAGAAAAAGCTTTAGGACGTTTTACCATCAGTCCAGATAATGTTGCTTCCAAAGTTTTAAATAACGGTCCTTTGCAATTAATAAGTTTATTCCATAAAGGCCATTTGGTGACAGGGAATCATCTGTTAGAAATGAAAAAACTACTTGAAGTTGATTGATGTAGGTAGAGATGCAATGTTTGTGTCTAAACCTACTAGGTTTTTAAAACCTAGTAGGTTTGTTTAATTTCGGATTTTATTTAATCCTCATTAATAGTTTTAAAACAACTCACTTATCTGTTCCAAAGAATCAACAATAGCATCAGGATTGCTTAAACGAATATCTTGGCCATGATTATAGCCATAAGTTACACATAAAATCTGAAATCCAGCTGCTCTAGCTGCTTGTACATCGTTAGTTGAATCACCTATCATCAAAGAGTTTTTTGGATCAACTTTAAAATGCTTGGCTGCATGTAACAAAGGCATTGGATCAGGTTTCTTTTTTGGTAAGCTATCACCACTTATCACAAAACTAAAATAATCTTCCAATCCTTTATCTTTCAGCAATGGCAAAGTAAATTTTTCAGCCTTATTAGTTATACAAGCTAAGTTAATATTTTGCGATTTAACCCAATCCAAACCTTCAGTTACTCCAGCATATGGTTGACTATAAGTACCGTTCACTGAAGCATACAATATGTCAAATATATCTAATGCTTGTTCCAATAATTCAGGCTCTGGATTTGGAGTCATTTTCCCTTCTAACGCTCTGGCAACTAAAGTTTTAACGCCATTGCCAACCCAAGTCCGAACTCTAACTTCACCTTGTTGAGGCAAATTTAATTTTGACAACATGCCATCAACTGCATAAGCCAAATCAGGAGCAGTATCTATCATAGTACCGTCCAAATCAACTAAAACTAATTCTGGTTTATTTAAGCTCATTGTTTATGCCTGTGCTAATTCGGAACGCATTGCATCAATAGTTGCTTTATAATCTTCAGTACCAAAAATAGCAGAACCAGCTACAAAGGTATCAGCACCAGCTTGAGCAATCTCTTTGATGTTATTGATTTTAACTCCACCATCAATTTCTAACCGTACATCATCTCGTCCACTTGCATCAATTATTTGACGAGCTTCTCGTAATTTGTCCAAAGTAGCTGGAATGAAAGATTGACCGCCAAAACCGGGATTAACCGACATCAGCAATACCATGTCAACTTTATCCATCACATATCTAAGGTAATCTAACGGAGTTGCTGGATTAAATACAAGACCAGATTTACAACCCAATGATTTAATCAACTGTAAAGTACGATCAACATGTTCGCTGCCTTCTGGATGAAAAGTTATGTAAGTGGCACCTGCTTCAGCAAAATCTGGAATAATTCGATCCACTGGTTTGACCATCAAATGTACATCAATTGGAGCTGTTATACCATGCTTACGTAAAGCTTCACATATCAAGGGTCCAATGGTTAAATTAGGTACGTAATGATTGTCCATAACATCAAAATGTACAATATCAGCTCCAGATTCTAATACACAAGATACTTCTTCTCCTAAACGAGCGAAGTCTGCGGATAAAATAGAAGGTGCGATTAAAAAATCAGCCATGATTTCAAGTTCTCCAATATAATTGATGAGGAAGTTAATTTATAAATTGGGTTAGTCAAACCGTAACTCAACTTAAGTTGAATAATTTTTGTTTTAAATTTGAGCTTTCACCAACCGGTTCTGTGAAGGACTGAGGGGGAATTCCCAAGGGCTACTCGACTGTCTGAATCAGACAAAATACAAGATACAACAATAGTACAGCGAATTAACGAAATAATCGAATTAAAAACAACGGCCCATCTGCCTTATTCGTTCATTTCGCCAATTCGCTGTACTACACTACCAGAATTAAAAACCATAAACCAATTAAATTAACGCAGTTATTCTGAAAATTCTATAATTCTGTTAATTCTGATTCAAACAATTAAAATACATTAAACAAAGTTAAGGTGCTTAAGACTTAACAGCAGCTTTTTTCCTTCTCGCTTCCTTCGGATCAGCAATCAAAGGTCGGTAAATTTCCACTCGATCTTTATTCCGCAACAAAGTATCCAATTTACAAGGCTTACTAAAAATACCAATTTTATTCTGCTTCAAATCTATCTCAGGGAAAAAAATCAAAATCTGTGATTTCTTAATTGCTTGTTCGGCAATTGTTGAAACCGGTACATTCAAAGGAACAATCATCTGCTCATCTGGTTTGGCATAAGCCACTTCAATATTAATTGTTTTATCCATATAGTTGATTAGCTCTTTCTACAAAAGTATCTACCAATCGATTGGCTATTTTAGTAAACATAGGTTCTAAACTCAATCTTAACAATGGATTAGATATTTTAAACGCCATTTGCATAGAAATTTTACAACCATCTTCACCTAATTTTTGAAAATTCCAATGACCTTGCAAATGACTAAAAGGCCCTTTTTGCAACCGTATTTCAATCCTTTCATCGGCAACAATAACATTGTTAGTAGTAAACGATTTTTCCATGCCAGCTCCACCCATCTTTATGGTAGCTACGATATTAGTTTCACTCTTAGAATGAATTTGCACCGCTTTGCACCAAGGCAAAAAAGTAGGATAATCAGCAATATCATTAACCAAAGTAAACATTTCATGGACAGTATAAGGTACTAAAGCAGTTTTATTAATTTGAATCACGAAAATACACCAATTGCGTTTAAAAACACTATACTTACTCCAAATGGCGTAATATAACGTAGTAAAAAATACCAAATACGATAACCAAAGCTAAAAGATGATGAATTTAACTCCTCAGCAACAATAGTTTTTTTCATTAACCAACCCACAAAAATAGCAATCAGTAGACCGCTTAACGGCAACATAATATTGGAAGTTAAATAATCAATTAACTCAAATAAATTTAATCCGCCTAAAGGCTTAAATTCACTCCAAATATTAAAAGAAAATACCGTAGTTAATCCAACCAACCATACAACCATTCCACTTAAGATAGAAGCGGTGATTCGGGTAAATTTGCCAGTCTCCACTAACCATGCAACTACTGGCTCAATCAATGAGATAGAAGAACTTAAAGCCGCAAGTACTAACAATACAAAAAATAAAGTCCCAAATAAAGTTCCAAATGGCATCTGTCCAAATGCAATTGGTAAAGTTTTAAACACCAATCCAACACCAGCTCCGGGTTCTAAACCGTTACTAAACACAATTGGGAATATTATTAAACCAGCTAAAATTGCTACTGAAGTGTCGGCAAAAACTACTGCTGTGGTTACTTTACTCACAGAAGCATCTTTAGGTAAATATGCTCCATAAACCATAATAGAACCCATGCCTAAACTTAAACTGAAAAATGCTTGCCCCATAGCTGCTAATAAACCATCACCACTTAATTCACAGGCTTGCTCGTTACAATTTGGGTATAATAAATTCTCAAAGTTTATATTAAACATGAAGTGGAAACCTTGCATAAAATCAGGAGTACTCATGGCATAACCAACTAGCACTAATAAAACAATGAATAAAGCTGGCATCATAAAAGTAACCGCTCGTTCTAACCCACCTTTGACCCCACCGGCAACCATAATCATAGTTATAATAATAAAACCAGTATGCCAAGATATTAACTTAACTGGATTTTCTACTAAGGAATTAAAAATTGAATCCACGAAAGGGGCTATTTCAGTTGATGGCATATTTTTTACTGCACTAAAAGTCCCAGAAGCCAATTCTGGTACATAAGCCAAGGCCCAACCAGCAATAACGCTGTAATAAGATAAAATTAAAAATCCGGCTATAGCACCACTCCAACCCAATAAAACCCATAACTTAGACTGTTTGGTTTCTTCAGCTAGATGCTGCATAGAATTGATTGGACTGCTCTTACCTCGTTTACCTAACATGACTTCAGCCATCATCACTGGTAAACAAATTATAATCACACATAATAGATAGGTTATAACAAAAGCCCCACCACCATATTGACCAGCCATATATGGGAACTTCCAAATATTACCTAAACCAACTGCTGAACCGGTAGCAGCTAAAATAAATGCCATCCGCGATGACCATTCACCGTGTATAGAAATTCTGCTCATTTAATTAACTCTTTTAATATATTATTTAGAGGGATTATAACGTTTTGAGAAAGTTTTTTTCAAGTGAAATTATAAATAGGTTTCCAAAATTTAACATGTTTTGTTAATAATACCTTCACCAATAAAGTTATTTCGGGAATGGAGCGAAGTTGATTTCCCGAAACTATAAATATATTTTAAGATTGACAAAGGTATTAGTTAAAAGATATATTTAAATTTTTATATGAATTAATAGCTAAAAAATTATTTTAAAAATCATATAATTAATAGTTATAATTTCAGAGGTTTCTTAATTAGCAATTTTTTAACTCATTGTTTTTAAAAGATACATAACTTTAGCCCTTTATTC
>JAUCGL010000014.1 GCA_030378105.1 Candidatus Halobeggiatoa sp. HSG11
GGATAAAATATATCATTGTTAACGCACGAAGCGGAGCTTCTTAAGCAGTGCGTTCCCAAACAAGAGTTTGGGAACGATATTTAAACGGTTTCATTAAATGTTTGTCTTGTCAATGCGTAAGTCCTAATTTATATAGTTTTTCAGATAAATAATTTCACTTAAAACCTACGAGGTTTCCAAAACCTCGCAGGTTTCACACGAATGTATTTTTATGAATATTTATAGTTCACCAATTCACAATTAAAAAATTTTAGGTTCCTAAAAATTAATAAGGCATGAAAATAATCATTCTGGGTGCTGGTCAAGTAGGGTATTCCCTTGCTAATCATTTAGTTGCTGAAATTGATAATGATATAACAGTAGTTGATAAGGATACTAACCTATTACGCAATTTACAGGAACATATGGATTTGCGGACTGTTATTGGTCATGCTGCACATCCTCATGTATTGTTTAAAGCTGGAGCTGAAGATGCTGATATGTTAATTGCTGTAACTAATAGCGATGAAACTAATATGGTTGCTTGTCAAATTGCCCATACAGTATTCCATACTCCGACTAAAATAGCTCGAGTACGAGAAAGTGATTATTTAAATCATGATGAAATTTTCGGCGATAACGGCGGATTAGCAGTTGATGTTCACATAAGTCCAGAACAATTAGTAACTCACTATATTCAACGTTTAATTGACTATCCTGATGCTTTACAAGTGCTTGATTTTGCTGATGGTAAAGTTCAACTAGTAGCAGTTAAGGCATTTTATGGAGGCCCATTAGTTGGACATGCGTTACGAGACATTCAAAATTATTTGCCCAATATTGAAACTAGAATTGCAGCTATGTTTCGGCGAGATAAGGCGATAATTCCAGAAGGTGATACTGTAGTTGAAGTTGATGATGAAATATTTTTTGTGGCTGCAACTCAAAATATTCGTACCGTTATGGCAACTTTGCGTGAATTAGATCGACCTTGTAAACGAATAATGATTGTTGGAGGCGGTAATATTGGTACTCGTTTAGCATCAGTTTTAGAAAAAAAATATCATGTTAAATTAATTGAAACAAATGTAGGACGTACTGAAATAATTTCTGAAATATTGCATAAAACTATAGTATTACAAGGTGATGCAGCAGATGAAGATTTATTAAGAGAAGAAAATATTGATGAAACTGATATTTTTTGTGCTATAACTAACGATGATCAAATTAATATTTTATCTGCAATGCTTGCCAAACGTATGGGAGCTCGCAAAGTTATGGCTCTTATTAATCGTCCGGCGTATGTGGATTTAGTAGAAAGTAGTACAATTGATATTGCGATTTCTCCTCAACAAGCTACAATTGGAACTTTATTGGCTCATATACGTCAAGGTGATGTTGTAGTGGTACATTCGTTACGGCGTGGTGCTGCTGAAGCTATAGAAGCCATTGCTCATGGTGATACAAGGTCATCTAAGGTTGTCGGGCGACGTATTGAGCAGATTAAATTGCCTAAAGGTACTACTATTGGTGCTATTGTGCGTGGAGATGAGGTTATAATGGCCCATCATGATACAGTTATTGAATCAGATGACCATGTTATTTTATTTTTAGCTGATAAAAAGCATATTGCTGTAGTAGAAAGATTATTTCAAGTTGGAGTTATGTTTTTGTGATTTTTATTCAATAATTATTTTGTTAATTGTTTAACTTAGTTTATTATTAGTATGAAAGTTGCTTAAGGAACGTGTATGAAATAACTTCATCAACTGTAATTAGGAGTTGCAAGATTTACTTGCAAATCGAAATAAGGGAACCTTGTACTCCGAAAATCATAAGAAAACGTATTTTATTTCATGCACATTACTTACATAAAATAACTACTGTTAAGTAAAAATAATTACACATTTACTATCAATAATATATAATATAAATATGATTGGAAGTTTTGACACAACCAATGCAGAGTTAAATATTATGTTATTCAATAATAAAATCAAGAATTACTATATATTTTGTCAGGTCTAAAATTTTGAAATTTCAAGTTATGTGTTTGAAGTGTTATTTAAGTATTTTAGTAATTTTATTAATAAGCTGTGCTCCACAACCTCCAATTCCTTCATCCGGGCATCTTAATACTAATAACATTGATATTCCTAAGGATGACATACCGCCATTGGTACAGCAGCAGCCTTTCGTGCCAGTTCCACAACCAACTGCACCTTTGGAAGAATTTACGGTTGTTGTTGATGCAGTAGCAGTTGATAAATTACTGTTTGCTTTAGCTCGTGATGCTAGCATAAATGTTGATGTCCATCCCAGCATTAAAGGTAACATTACTTTAAATGCAATCAACCAAACTCTACCACAACTATTGGAACGTATTGCAAAACAAGTTGATTTACGTTATCAAATCACTGATAGTCTGATTACTGTTTTTCCTGATTTACCTTATATGCACTTGTATAAAGTTGATTATGTCAATATGTCAAGAGATACTAAAAGTGAAGTAAAAATTTCGACTCAAATAATAAGTAATATGAGTCAAACTGGGGGAGGTGAAGGTGGCGGAAGTGGTGGTGGACAAAGTGATTCGGAAGATAATAACTCTTTAACTACAATTACCAATGAATCGAATAACCGTTTTTGGGATACTTTAGAGAAAAATATCAATACTATTTTAGCAAGTTATGAAACTGAAGAAACGGATAAAAAAAATGTTACTGTTAATTCGGAAAGTGGATTAATAACTGTATATGCCACTCATAAGCAACATAAAGAAATTCAAAATTTTCTTGATCAAGTAATTGCTAGTACTCATCGACAAGTTTTAGTTGAAGCCACTATTGCAGAAGTACAATTAGGTAATAACTATCAAGCCGGGGTTAATTGGCAACGAATTGCCGGAGATTTTGTTTATAACCAATCTATTTTAGGAGGTGATTTAGGTAATGCACCGTTTTATTCCTTTGAATACAAAAATTCCAACAGCAAATTTGGAGATATTTCTAGCACTGTACGTTTGTTAGAAACATTTGGTTCAGTTAAAGTTTTGTCTAGTCCTAAAATCATGGCTTTAAATAATCAAACAGCATTACTTAAAGTAGTTGATAATATTGTTTATTTTACTACTGGGATAGAAGTTAGTGAAACAGAAACTAGAACTCGTGAAATTTATACCACTAGTATTCACACAGTACCGGTAGGTTTGGTTATGGCTATAACTCCACAAATAAGTGCTGGTAATAGTATAATTTTGAATGTCCGCCCAACTATTTCTGGGGTTATACAATATAAACTTGATCCAAATCCGGCATTGGCTTTAGCTGGTACAAAAAATGAAATCCCAGAAATTCAGACTCGGGAAATTGAATCTATTTTAAAGATAGAAAATGGCAATATTGCAATAATTGGTGGTTTGATGCAGGATAAAACTGAACAAGATCGACGTGGAATACCGCTTTTATCTCAATTACCTTGGGTTGGCGACCTATTCAGTTATCGCAATGATAATTATAAGAAAACTGAACTGGTTATTTTTATACGCCCAACTATTATCAAAAATCCTAGTTTGACTGGTGATTTAAAAGAATATAAAGCTTTCTTGCCTAATAATAGTCAACCAGATACATTGCCAGCAACCGGATTAAGTCATTAAAAAATGAGGTATCGTAGAAGGCAGGTCTAGGCTCATTGCTATTAAGTTAAGGGCAACCATAAAGGATTGCCCCTACATAACATGATGATTTGTAGGGATAATTCCCTTGTGATTATCCCCTAATAAATTTCCTTAACTTAATTTATTTAATTAATTAATATGGAGAATTAAACATGAAAAAATATGGTTTACTCGTAGCATTATTAATGGAATCAGCAATTGCTGTTCCGGAAATTCCAGCAGTATTTACCAATTCAATTAAGTATCAAGATGGCAAAATGGTCATGATTGATAAAACTAAAGGTAAAACCTATCCTATACGGAAGGAAGCACCTTTGTATACTTTGGAAGCAGCAGAAGGTAAAATAACTGGTACAGATACTGGTCTAGCCTTTGATTTTGGTTATTTTGAAGGAACTCTATATTATGGTTTAATTAACTATAATGATGGAAATCATCCAATGCCAGTGTTTTTCAAGAAATCAGTTCCAATTGAAAACGGTAAAACTAAAATCACAATTAAAGGCGGATTATCTGGCAAATATGATATGTCTGGTTGGGAAAAAGCTGGCAAAGGAACCTTAGGTTATCGATTGGTTAACACAAAAGGTAACATAATTTATGATGGTCGTGTGTCTTTTCAAGGCTTAGGACCGTTTAAAACCAACGTTTCCTTTATTGAAGAACCAACAGTTAATTATGTCACTAATGACAGTGCAGTTATTGCATTTAGGACTAATTTTCCATCAATAGCAGTTGTTAAGTTAGGCGATAAAACTTTTAATTCTTCAACCAGTAAAAATCATGAAGTTAAGCTGACCAATTTAGCTTCAGATACTATCTTTTATTACACAGTAACTGTTTCTGCTCCCGGACAATTATCCAATTCCCAATCTTATAGTTTTAGCACTGCCCCTAAACCCGGAACTCGCAAACCATTTGTATTCGCTTATGCAAGTGATTCCAGAGCTGGTCAAGGTGGCGGAGAGCGTGATATTTATGGTACAAATGCTTATGTTATGAAGAAGATCATGGCCGTAGCTAAGGCAAAAGGGGCGGTGTTCTTCCAATTTACCGGCGACATGATTAACGGGCGTTTTAACAACGTATCTGAAACTAAACTTCAATATCAAAATTGGAAACGGGCTATTGAACCTTTTAATCATTATATGCCAGTTTATTCAACAATGGGTAATCATGAAGGGCTGTTCCATACTTTTAACGATGGATCAAGAATTGGAATTAATGTAGCTCGTTTTCCATTTGCTACCGAATCGGCGGAAGCTATATTTGCGAGTCAATTTGTATTACCAGAAAATGGGCCTGTAAGTGAAGATGGGGCTGAATATGATCCAAATCCTCAAACTCCTGGTGATTTTCCTAGTTATAAAGAAAATGTTTATTATTATGTATATGATAACGTAGCAATGGTAGTTTTAAATTCTAACTATTTGTTTTCACAATCTTTTAAATATTGGTTTGCTAAAAAACATAAAAAGGGTACTTTGGCTTCCGGCGGTGGTTTGCATGGGTATTTAATGGATAAACAATTGGAATGGTTGGATAAAACATTGGATAAATTGGAAGCTGATCCGAATATTGATTTTATTTTTGCCACTCAACATACTCCAATATTTCCAAATGGTGGTCATAAAGTGGATGATATGTGGTACGATGGCAATAATAGTCCACGTCCATATATAGCTGGTAAACCAGTGCGACATGGAGTTATTGAGCAGCGTGACCGTTATTTGGAAATGTTATTGAAACATGAAAAAGTGGTGGCTGTTTTAACTGGTGATGAACATAATTATGCTCGGATGGAATTAACTCCAGAAACTCAAATTCATTTAGCTAACTGGGATAATCCTAAAGTAGAAGTTACTCGTTCTCTTTGGCAGATAAATAATGGAGCAGCAGGAGCTCCGTATTATGCACAGGAAACTTTGCCTTGGTCAAATCAAGTTAAATTGTTCTCTACTCAAAATGCGGTGGTATTTTTCCATGTAGATGGACAGAAATTGCGTATAGAGGTAGTTAATCCAGAAACTTTGGAGAGAATTGAGTAATGAACATTATTTTGAAAGCCCAATGGTGGATTTTGGTTGCTACTATTGTTATAGGCTGTGCAACACCGGTTAATAAACCAATACCCCCGGTTAATAATGAATCGGACAATGTAACCAAGCAATTAAAACTTTTAGATAACAATGACCCACGAGCTGGGGTATTTTTTAAATCCGATTCGTTTGGAAGTATACGGATTAAATAAATTATCTCAGGCTGCTACCCACTGCCATTAAGTTAAGGAAATTAATTGGGGTAACCACAAGAAATAACCCCTACAAATCATCATTTAACGTAGGGGCAATCCTTTATGGTTGCCCTTAACTTAATGGCAGTGAGGCTGCTACCACATTAAAATTAATTGTCGGAGTTGAGTTCACGGAATATAGATGTTCCGTGAACATCATGAAATTTTTACGAAACTCATTCCAATTCAACCTTATTATTACACCGTTTCAAATAAACTTGGGCCGCAATATCGTCTTTGTTAACTTTTAACACTTTCTCAAACAGTGGTTTAGCATCTTTATATTCTTCCCAATGGTATAACACAAATCCTTCTTCAAAATTGTTACGAGTTTTATCTTTCAATTCCAAACTGATAGCTGAATCAGCGTCATAAATCTCATATATGGTGACAACTTCTGTTTTACCTTTAACTTGTACCGCATCAATCACTCTAACATGATATTGTAATGGGTCTTTTAACTTTAAATAAGTTTGTTCAGTGATTAACAAAGGAGTCCCATATATTTTGGTTAAGCCTTCAACTCTGGAAGCAACGTTAACCGTATCAGAAATAACCGTACCATCCATT
This sequence comes from Candidatus Halobeggiatoa sp. HSG11, assembly GCA_030378105.1. Lineage (GTDB taxonomy): Bacteria > Pseudomonadota > Gammaproteobacteria > Beggiatoales > Beggiatoaceae > DRQV01. The sequence continues at coordinate 6,522 of JAUCGL010000014.1, forward strand.
CGATTTTGTCCACCGACAGTACCTAACATTGATGGCCCAGTATTTAATCCAATCCCAATTTGCATAGGTTTCAAACCACCTCGTACTAAAAGTTCATTATGTTGAGTTAACATATTAAGCATAGCTATCCCACCTTTAACTGCATTATCTGCATTATCTGGAAACAAAGCCATAATTGCATCACCAATATATTTGTCTATGATGCCTTTATTTTCAGCAATAACTGGCTCCATTTTACCAAGATACATATTAATTAAATCAAATACCTTTTTAGGTGACATAGTTTCAGACATTGCGGTAAACCCTCGAATATCAGAAAACAAAATGGTTATTTCTTTTTCAATATGATCACCTAAATTAACTTCAATGACACTGTTTTTTTCTAATAAACTGAGAAATTGTTTCGGTACAAAACGTTCATAAGCTTGATTTAGTTTGTATAATTTTTCTTTTTGAGCTTCAGCTAACTGTTCAGTTAGAGTCTCTAATTCTGTATTTTTAGTTTGTAATTCTATATTTTGCTGCTTGACTTGTGCTTCAATACGCTTGCTTTCAGTTATATCTTGACTAAAACCTTTAAGATAAATTGGAGTTTCAAAATCATCGTATTCCAATTCAGCTTGTGAACGTAAATTTCGTATTTGGCCATCAGACCAAATAACTCGAAATTCTATTTCAGCAACATCTTCACCAATAATGCAAGTCTCCAATAAAGAATCAATTTTTTCTTTATCGTCTGGATGAACTTGTTCAACAAAAGCTTCATAACTTGGAACGTAATCGTTTGGAGCAATTCCACAGTTCAAACAATCCTGAGTTGAACGAGATACAGTTCCCATTTTAATATCCCAAATCCAACTGCCAACTAAAGCCATGCGTTGAGCATCTTCCAATAACTTTTCGCTATTACGTAATCTTCCTGTACGTTCAGCAACTTGTTGTTCTAAAGTTTCAGAATAATTGGTTAATTTTTGGGTGACTTGCTGTTGTTTAAATTCAAGTTGTTTACGCTCAGTTATATCTTGTATAATATTGATAGCATAAATAATATCGCCCTGTTCATCAAAAATTGGAGTTCCAAAAATTTCTAAAGGAACTACTGTATTATCACGATGAATTTCCACATCATTTATACTGGTTTTTTCTCCTTTTAAAGCTAATGCAAACGGTAGCTTATCATCAGAATATAACTGTTTTGTATCAGTAAGATAAAAAGGTCGATCAGTAAATAATTCTTCAATGGTAGTTATAGTTATGGTTTTTAATTCTTCCAATCCTAAAATTTTTTGAGCTTGTTGATTAAAAAAGAAAATAGTTCCATAAACATTCAGCACTATAACACCGATTGGCATGGATTCTAAAAATTGCATGAGCCGATTTTTATTTTCAACTGTTAGTCGCAAAGTTTCAGCTTTAAGTTTAGAAACGTTGAGATGAGTTTTAATTCGAGCTATTAACTCATCTTTAAACACAGGTTTAGCAAGATAATCATTGGCTCCATTTTCAAATCCAATTACCATGTCTATTATTTGATTCTTGGCGGTCAGTAAAATAATTGGTAGTTCATCAGCCGCCCAAGTTTTACGAATTTCTTTAGTTACTTCATAACCACTTTTAACCGGCATCATGATATCTAATAAAATAATGTCAGGACGTTCTATTTTTTTCAATATTTCTAATGCTTGCACTCCAGATTCAGCTTGAATAATATTATAATTTAATAAAGATAAATGGTTAACCAATACTTGTCTGTTAACTGGTTCGTCATCAACAATTAACACGGTGTGTTTGTCCGAGGGCAATAATTCTATAACTGTTTCCTCAATAACTTCTTCGTCAGGTAGTTCTGGCAATATTGAATTTGAATTATCTAAAGGTGCTTGTTTAGCTATAATTGGTAATTGTTCACTAGTTATTTGTTCCTCGGTAATTGGCAAAATGAATGTAAATTTTGAGCCTTGATTTAAGCGTGATTCCACACAAATATGACCGCCGTGTAAACTGACTAACTGGTGGGTAACTGCCAATCCCAAACCAGTACCACCATAAGTTCTTGCTGTTGAACCATCAACTTGTTCAAATGCTTCAAAAATACGGCTTAATTTTTCGGTTGGAATTCCAATTCCAGTATCAGCAACAGTCACTGCAAAACCTTCTGTTACTATTTCAGCCGATATTGTAACTGTACCTTTTTCGGTAAATTTAATCGCATTACCAACTAAGTTATGTAAAATTTGTTGAACACGGTTTTCGTCAGCGTTAAGAGGTGGTAAATAAGTTGAAATTTCATTGATTAATTTAATATTTTTTTTCTCAATCAATGGCTGACTGAGAGCTAAAACTATTTCCACAATAGTTGGCATATTAATGGAAGTACGTTGTAAATCAAACTCTTGTTTTTTAAGTTTGGAAAAGTCTAAAATATCATTGACTAAGCTAGTCAGCCTTCTGCCACTGGATACAATTATCGCTAAATTAGATTCCAACTGTTGATTAACATTGCCAGCAACTCCATCAATTAATGACTCAGCTATTCCAATGATGCCATTAAGAGGTGTGCGTAATTCATGTGAAGTATTGGCTAAAAATTCATCTTTTAATCTATCTGCTTCCTTTAATTGAATAGCTATCTGTTGTTCTCGCTCTAATTCTCGTTGTTTGGCTGCCAGTTTACGTTTTTGCAGACGCATATAGCTGATAATAATAGCTAAAATAGTGATTAAATATAAAGTATAAGCCCACCAAGTTTGCCAAGGTGGTGGTAATACAGTTATTTTAATAGCAGTTCCAACTTCGTTCCAAATTCCATCATTATTGCTACCACGAACTCGAAAGGTATAAGTTCCATGTGGCACACTTGTATAATAAGCATTGCGGCGAGTTCCGATGAAATTCCAATCTTGTTCTAAACCTTCCAGTTGATAAGCATATTTATTTTTTTCTGGCTGCAAAAAGTTCAAAGCTGCGAACTCAAAAGAAAAGAAAGATTGCTGATAATTCAATATGATATTATTGGTTTCACTGATATGCTGGGTTAAAGTTTCTCCAATCGCTACTGGTTGATTGAAAATTTTAAAATCGGTAATAATAACAGGCGGTACATAAGGATTATCTTTAACTTTTAATGGATGGAAAACATTGAAACCATTGATACCACCAAACAAAAACTGGCCATTGTTGGTTTGATAGTAAGCTTCTCTAAATTCATCGCTTTGTAAACCATCTAATACATCATAATTCCGGAAAGTATTTTTGTCGGGATTAAATTTGGACAGTCCACCATTAGTACTTATCCAAAGATAACCTTGCCCATCCTCTAAAATTCCATAGGTGACATCGTTGGCCAAACCATCAATCTGTCGATAATGAGTTAACCTTTGAGTTTCACGATCCAACATATTTAAGCCACCGCCTTGAGTACCAACCCACAGTCTATGCTGACTATCTTCATAAACAGCAAATACATCGTTATGGCTTATGCCTTGTTCTTGTTGATAAACAGTAAAAGTTTCAGTTTTGGGATCAAATCTATTTAAACCACCACCCTGAGTACCAATCCATAATATGCCGCCAAAGTCTTCATAAATAGATAATACACTGTTTTCGCTGAGAGAATTTGGATTGTCAGGGTCATTTTTATAATGGGTAAATTGCTTGCGATCAAATTTATTTAAACCATCTCTTGTACCTAACCATAAATTACCAGCCCGATCTTCATAGATGGCTCGCACCATATCATTGCTTAGGCTATTCAGATCGTCTGGATTGTGGAGATAATGAGTAAAAGTTTGACCATCAAATTTATTCAAACCATTCTCAAAAGTTCCAATCCACACAATTCCAGCTTGATCTTCATGAACTGACCAAACATCATCACTGCTTAAACTATTGGGATTGTCCGGATCATGTTTATAATGAGTGAAGCTTCCATCTGTTAATTTATTCAATCCGCCACCAAGAGTTCCAATCCAGTGAATATTATTGTTATTAACGTGAATGGAGGAAACAGTGTTATGGCTTAAACTGTTGGAATTTTGTGGATCGTTTTTATAATGGACAAATTTATCTCGATACCGATCAAATTTATTCAAACTACCACCATCAGTACCAACCCATAAAGCTCCAGCCTGCTCTTGGTTAATTGACATAACATAGTCATTGCTTAAACTACGTGGATTATTTGGATCGTGAATATTGTGGATAAATTTATTTTGAGCTGGCAGATATTGGTCTAATCCACCATCAGTTGCAATCCATAGATTGTTGGAAGCATCTTCATTAATTGCCCAAATAGTATCATTATTTAAGCTATCGGGATTTTGCGGATCGTTAATATAACGGATAAATTGATTATTTTTTAATTGATTAAGTCCAGCATCCATAGTTCCAACCCACAAATCACCATTATGATCTGCAAAAATATCGGTTATGCTATCGCTGCTTAAACTCAAAGGATTTTTGGGGTCATGTCGATAGTTAGTAAATTTTTTAGTCTTGGGGTCAAAACGATTAAGACCAGCACCATCAGTACCTATCCACAAAATCCCTTTTTTATCAGTATGGACTCGCCATAAAATATCACCACTTAAACTATTGGGATTGTTTGGTTCATGTCGATAATGAGTAAATTTTTTGCCATCGAAATGATTTAAACCAGTGTCATAAGTGGTAATCCATAAACCAGTTGCATCTTCACAAATGGACAATACGCCATCACTACTTAAACTATTGGGATTGTCAGGTTCATGTTGATAACTGGTAAAATTATCCTGCTGTCGATTATATTTAGCAATTCCACCATCATTTATGCCAATCCACAAATTTTTAGCTTTATCTTCATAAATAAAAGTGATGAAATTTCCAGTTAAGCTATTGGAATTATTTGGTTCATGTCGATAATGAGTAAAATCATAACCATCGTATTTATTCAAACCATCTTGAGTTCCAAACCACATAAACCCCTTGCTATCTTGCAAAATAGCATAAACTGTACTTTGTGATAGTCCATCTTTACGAGTTAAATGCTCAAATTCTTGCCCATAAACAGATAAACTAATTAATAATAGAAGGATTTTGTAGTAAATATTCATCAACTTGCTAAACAACATATCTTAAAAGATTAATCAAAATTTTGACTCATATATTTATACACCAATTGATATTATACAAGTTAAACTGTTAAAATTATGTATGGTGCAATGAAAAATTAATTGTATCCAGATTCAAAATATAATATGGCATCCTTCAAAAGCAGTTGACAGTTATTTCGGGAATGGAGTGAAACGGATTTCCCGAAACCCATATCTAGCAATCGTTTCGGGAAATCCACTTTGTTCCATTCCCGAAACAACTGTTCACTACTTTTGCGTTAATATGAAGTATGCCTATAATATTAACTTAAAGATGCAATTTGTAAGCTCATTATATTTTACATCCTAAATGTGGTCTTTTGTATTTTACATAACTGAAGTAACGCAAGGTATTATAAATATCAGGATAAAAAGTATAAAAATAAGTGAAGATTATAATAAGGTAGGACTTACGCATTGACAAGACAAACATTTAATGAAACCGTTTAAATATCGAAATATCGTTCCCAAACTCTTGTTTGGGAACGTACTGTCAAGAAGCTCCGCTTCGTCGTTAACAATGATATATCTTACCTCAATTCAAAGCAGAGCTTAAACGGCATTGTGTTCCCAAACAGGAGTTTGGGAACAATAATAAAGAAAAATAAATAACTTCATTTAGATATAATGATTATTAAAATAGTTCAACTAAGAATTTGTTTTCCCTCATCAGTTAAGGTGGGGGAAGATGAACAATCATCTTTTCATTTACAAACATCTATAAATTCAACATCGGTAATCAATGAAAAATTTAATATTTTCAATAATAAGAATAATAGTTGGAACAATAATCGCTATACCCTTATTATTATACCCATATCTATATTTTATCCAAGAAAAGTTATTATTTATCCGTCAAGATTTATCACATTCCGTCCAGAACTATTCTTTTGTTGAAGAGGTGCAAATAAAGACTCATGACAATGTTACATTGCATGGTTGGTTAGTTAAATCCGAACCAAAAGCTCCGTTATTAATCTACTTTGGTGGTAATGCTGAGGAAGTTTCTGGACACATAATGGACTATAAACAACTGGCAGGTTGGTCGTTGTTGCTAGTGAATTATCGTGGTTATGGTCTAAGTACAGGTTCACCAAGTGAAAAAAATTTATTTAATGATGCGGTATTACTTTATGATACTTTTGCCAACCGAAGTGATGTTGATAGCAATAAAATTGTAGCATTTGGACGTAGTCTTGGTACTGGAGTTGCGGTATATCTGGCTTCTCAACGGAATTTGCAAGGAGTGGTGCTGGTTTCACCTTATGATAGTATGAAAAATTTAGCTCAAGAGTATTATCCTTATGTACCAGTATCTTTACTTTTAAAACATCATTTTGATTCAATGAGTTATGCTTCTGTAATTAAAGCTCCAATGTTGACAATGATTGCAGAGCTGGATCAAATTATTACTCCAAAACATTCCTTGAGATTGGTTAAAGCGTGGGGTGGAACTGTGCAACAAAAAATTATTAAAAATGCTAATCATGATGACATTAGTTTAGCGTCACAATACTGGGAAACTGTCACTTATTTCCTTGATTCGGTATTGGAAAAAGATCAGTTATAGTAAGATTTGTAATCTTCTCATTATCCACAGGTAGAGGCCTGAAGAATCGGTTCAGGTAAAAGAGGAATTTGTGCAATACCAGATATAGCAATTATTAATTAAATTCTACAAAAATATCAATTATTTATTTTGTATTACTGTAATCTATTTAATCGGGAAATGCTATATTCGATCTTGAAGATAATGCCAAAATGATATGCCATGTTTTTTCAAACTGGCAAAAGTATCTCGACATTTTTGTCCATCTCAATCTTGCCTTACCAAAATAATTCGCCCACATTAACATTTTGCCGTTCAGGTGCTGCAATAGTAAATACTTGTTTACGTTTTAATCTCATCATACCGGCAATTATGTTAGTAGGAAACATTTCAACTCCATTGTTGTAATCAGTCACGGTAGCATTATAAGCACGCCGAGCCGCAGAAATTTGTTCCTCAACCTCATTTAAACTCGCTTGTAAGTGTAGAAAGTTTTGATTCGCTTTTAAATCTGGGTAAGATTCAACTGCTACCATAATCTGACCTATTGTACCACTTAGCTGATTATCTAAGTTAATCTTTTCCTCATTAGACAAGTTACTATGAACTGCTTGACTACGCAAATTAGTAATTTTTTCTAGTAACTCTCGTTCGTGAATGGCATATTTTTGTACAGTTTTCACTAGGTTAGGTATTAAGTCATAGCGTTTTTTTAACATAACATCCATACCTCCAAAAGCATAATCTACTTGGTTTTTCTTATCAATCAGACTGTTGTAGAGAATTGCGACTATTATTCCAGCTAGAATCAATATTCCAAAAAATCCTCCAAACACTACTAACAATATTATTACGGTGTTTGACATGTTATGGTTCCTTTTTAAGGTAATTCGTTAAGTATTTAAACTATAGCAATTCTTAATTATGAATGCTTAATTCTTAATTAACTTCAATTTAAATATCAATCATTTAATTAAATAGACTGTAGTACATCAAATTGGAATTTGCTATAGATATGCTGGTGAAACCGGTTGAACTATTCCAACCAACTATTTGATTGTATAATTTTCCATTATGCTGATCAAGTGTTTTTAATACTAAAATTATTTTTTGATAGGACTTAACGCATTGAACAAGACAAACATTTAATGAAACCGTTTAAATATCGAAATATCGTTCCCAAACTCTTGTTTGGGAACGCATTGCCAAGAAGCTCCGCTTCGTCGTTTAACAATGATATACCATAACCTCAATTCAAAGCAGAGCTTAAACGGCATTGTGTTCCCAAACAGGAGTTTGGGAACAATAATTAAGTTATAACTATATTATTTATAAAAAATTAATATTTTTTAGCTTTTGTCAATGCGTAAGTCCTATTTGATACTTAATCTAATGAATTAATTTGCATTGGAAAATGCCATATGGTAGGTTTATTGACACTACAAATACAATAAATTAAATATATGAAAACTAAACAAGAAACCATTGTCCATAACAAAGGAATTGATACTAAACTTAGGTATATTAATGTTATTCTTGGTATATTAGGCGGATTGCTAATCATTTGGATATTTGTGATCCCTTTTGGAACTATCTTTTTATCTCAATTTTCACAGACAAATATTGTCGCTTTAGTGGAGTTTTTTACTTCACCAGCTTTTGTTAAACTATACGAAGCATATACCCCACAAGTTATCTTTACCAGCGTTATTTTATTAATAATATTTCAATGGTATAAAGGTAATTTGAAAGAGTCTTATCTGTCAATGATTGACGAAGAAAGAAAAATAAAAGAACTTTATATCAATAAATTAAAACCAAAGTTAAAAATACTTGAAAAGCAACGTAAAAATATAGTATATAACATGGTTATTGCGATAGTTATTGCGATAGTAGCTTTTTTTGTAAGTTTCTTCCTAATTATAGTGTTGATAGGTATAATTTTCTATGTATTAAGCTTTATAATAAACCTTGAAAGTAGCTTTGGCGGTGGTTATATCCTGATGTTTTCTTTATTTATTTCTATGTCTATAGTATTTGTAACCTTCAATAGTCTGTATCGTCCATATAAGAAAAAATTTAAAGCTGAAATAATTGGTAGCATTGTTACCGCTATTGATAAAAATTTAACCTATTATCCGCAAAGAGAAATAACTTATCAAGAATTCCAAGTAACTAAATTAGCAGAATATTTGGATACAATAGATACATTGAGTGGTGAAGATTATGTCGAAGGTATGCTTGGCAAAACAGCAATTAAATTCTCCGAGATTAATGCTGCACGTACTGAAATGGATGAGCATGGAAATGAATATCATGTTACAGTATTTAATGGTTTATTCTTTATCTTTGATTTTAATAAAGCTTTTGAGGGTTTAACTGTTGTCGTACCAAAAGGTAATTATTATTGGAATTCTGGAGAATTAGTTAAATTAGAATCACCTAAATTTGAACAAGAATTTTCTGTGTATAGTGATAACCAAATAACTGCTCGTTATATCTTGTCGCCAAGTTTAATGCAACGTATATTAAAATTTAAGCAAACATCAAAAAAGAAACTTTACTTATCTTTTGTTGATGGTAAATTATATGTTGCGATTTCTATTTCTGGAGACTTGTTTGAACCAAATGTTTTTAGCACATTATTAGATTATGAGATTTATCGTGATTTTTTTACCAATATGTCATTTGCTGAAAATATTGTCGAAGAACTTAACCTTAACCTGCGAATTTGGAGTAAAGGTTCACCATCATTCGACCCGACAGTTGTACTTAGACAAAACGATTTGCAGGGAATGATTGAGAAGTAACTGGAACAAGAACTATAGCAATTCTTAATTATGAATGCTTAATTCTTAATTAAAATCTATAAAAATATCAGATTCTTGCTTAATATAACTATGGTCCATCTAATCGGGAAATGCTATATTAGAATTGGTAAACGAAATAGGAAATAAAAAGTATTTTAATAATCTGATAAATTTCATAAAATATATTTTATAATATCATGGACGAAAAAAACTTTAAAACCACTTATCAAAATATGAATCCACTACCTTGTATATTTAGGAAAGCAATCCTAAGTAATAAATTTGGTTGTGAAAAATTTCAGAGGTTAAATATTGCAGAGCGAGAAAGTATAAATTGTAATTCATCAGATGCTCATAAAATTTGTACTACTTTATTAAATTTACTAATTGTAAATTCTCAAGTTGCTTTACATTTGTCTGATATTGAACAGCAGATACCTCATAATAAGGCTATGCAATTACAATGTGGAGGTTTATTAGGTATACGAGATGTGTTAGAATTAACTGGAGAAGTTATAAATATTTATGCTTTGATCAAACAATCTTTATCTGAATTTCAAAATTTAGAAAATTTACCCTATCAAAATATTGTTGGAACAATCATACATTATAAAGCTAGAAAACAACGTTAAACTATTTTCTACCTTTTATATAGATAAGTGTCATTTTACCTTTAATTTCAATTAATCCTCTTTCTTCCATGAAAAACTTATCTTTAATCCGGTGATATGTGATTTCTGAAACTTGAATTTCATCTGGGATACCTGTGATTCCATTCTACTAGCTATGTTTACAGTATCGCCCCATAAATCATAATTAAATTTATGTTTACCAATTACTCCTGCGACCACTGGACCAGTCATGTAGGGTCGGTGCAATAAAATGAAACCGACCAAATATAAATCCAATCAATACTTTTGTCTTTTGTAATGGTCGTTTAACACTTTGCTTCACCGATCCTACCAACTCAATACATTCTACTCCAAAAAAGCCTATTTACTTAAGCTACATCATAAAAGATTATATGAATCTATCCTAAGATGAATATCATTGTCCGTCAAAAGATACCCGCCACCAACAGTTAATGCAATAAATAATAACCAACTAAGCCAAGGTGGTAACCATGAAAAGAAAGCAATTATTAAAGCTAAAACTCCAGCTATATATAAAATATCTGTAGCACCAGCAGAATTTAATATGTTATAAACTGGTTTAAATATTTCTGGAAACATTCTATACAAATCTGGGTAAGAAAGTGCCAATAATAATAGAAAAACTCCAATAAAAGCAAAACCAAAAGCTCTCATTATCTATCTCCTTAAAAAGGTAATTTTAATGTATTATCTATTGCTAAAAATTGTTGCCGAAATTGAGACTGAATTGTTTCCAAAGCAGCTTGATTATTGGCTTCAAAACGAATAACTAAACAAGGTGTTGTATTAGAAGGACGCACCAAACCCCAACCATCATCAAAATCAGCTCTGATACCATCAACAGTTGTTATTTCGGCACTGTCAAATTTAAAAGTATTCCGTATTTTATCCATTAATTTATAATGTTCTCCAAATTCTGTCAATTCCAATTTTAACTCAGGAGTATTAACTGCATTTGGTAAAGAAGCAAAAACTTCGGTTGGAGAACGTTCATCTTTAGATAAAATCTCTAACAAACGAGCTGCGGTATATATGGCATCGTCAAAACCATACCAACGCTCTTTAAAGAAAATATGACCACTCATTTCACCGGCTAATAATGCCCCAGTGCTTTTCATCTTGGACTTAATCAAAGAATGACCAGTTTTCCACATAGTAGCTTTGCCACCTTGTTTTTCAATAGCATTGCTCAGATGACGACTGCACTTGACATCATAAATGATTTCACTACCCGGATGACGTTGTAACAAATCTGTGGCATATAAAATCATCTGTCGATCAGGCCAAATAACTTGTCCCGTTGCATCGACAACTCCTAATCTATCACCATCACCATCAAATGCTAAACCCAAATCTGCATTTTCAGCTTGCACCGTATTCACTAAATCTTCTAAATTCTTTGGAACACTTGGGTCTGGATGATGGTTAGGAAAGTTACCATCAACTTCACAGAACAACTTTACCACTTCACAGCCTAAAACTTCAATTAAATGTGGAGCAATTATTCCAGCTACTCCATTACCACAATCAATAACAACTTTAAATGGCCGTTCTAATTTAATAGTTTTGTGAATTTGAGAGGTATAGGCATGGTGAATATCAGTTGTATGGCGAGAACCATCACCAGTTATTAAATCATTGGTATCTATACGATTTTTTAAAGCTTGGATAGAATTTTCGGATAAAGTTTCACCATTTATCATAATCTTTAAACCATTGTAGTTAGAAGGATTATGACTACCAGTTAACATAACTCCAGTGCCAGTTTTCAAATAAAAAGTAGCAAAATATAACAATGGAGTCGGCATCATACCAATATCAATTACTTCTCGTCCTGCCATTTGTAAACCGGTGATTAAAGCCTCTATCAAATCAGGCCCGGACAAACGTCCATCTCTGGCAACCACAACTTTATCTTGATAACATTTCGCAGCTTCACTACCTATAGCTTGACCAATTTTCGTAACTATTTCTGGAGTTAGAGTATCGCCAACAATACCACGAATATCATAGGCTTTAAAAATAGACATGTCTTAACCTGTTTAATTGTGAATTTGTAAATTTGTGAATTAAGAATGATTAATGGCTTTGATTTTCATTAACAATTAACCATTTCACACATTAAATCTAAAGTGCATAATATCTCCTTCTTGAACAATATAATCTTTACCTTCCAAACGCCATTTTCCAGCTTCTTTGGTTGCTTGTTCTCCTTTATATTCAACAAAGTCATCATAAGCAACCACTTCAGCACGAATAAAACCACGTTCAAAATCAGTATGAATAACTGCGGCAGCTTTGGGAGCAGTATCTCCAATTTTTATTGTCCAAGCCCGTACTTCTTTTGGTCCAGCAGTAAAATAAGTTTGTAAACCGAGCAAATTATAACCAGTGTGAATAATTCGATTTAAACCCGGTTCTGTTAAACCCATATCATTGAGAAACTCTTGTCTTTCCTCAACATCTAACCCAATAAGTTCAGCTTCGGTTGCGGCACATACCGATACTAATTTAGCATTTTCAGATTTAGCAATTGATTGAACTTGGTCGAGATAAGGATTATCTGTAAATCCATCTTCAGCAACATTAGCAATATATACCACTGGTTTAACAGTTAATAAATGTAATTCCAGTAATTGTTCTGTTATTGTATTATCTAAAGTACGGACTGGTTGACCAGAATCAAGATGTGCTTGTACTTGTTCAAGCACCTGTTTTTGTTCCAGAGCTTCTTTTTTACCGCTACGGATATTTTTAGTTATTCGCTGTAAAGCACGCTCAACTGTATCCAAATCTGCTAGTGCTAATTCAGTATTAATCACCTCAATATCATTTATAGGATTAATTTTATTAGCAACATGAATTACATCATCGTCTTCAAAACAACGCACCACATGAGCAATAGCGTGAGTCTCACGAATATTTGCCAAAAATTTATTTCCTAACCCTTCACCTTTAGAAGCTCCAGCTACTAATCCAGCAATATCAACAAATTCCATGGTAGCAGGAATTAATTTTTGGGGTTTAACTAAATCAGCTAATATTTCTAATCGTTTATCCGGTACCGGTACAATGCCAACGTTAGGGTCAATTGTACAAAATGGATAGTTTTCTGCTGCTATTTCAGCATTGGTAAGTGCATTAAATAGAGTTGATTTGCCAACATTAGGTAAACCAACAATTCCACATTTAAATCCCATAATTAATGAACATAACAAATATGATACTCAAACTATTAATTTAAAATAATTTTCAATAACTTCCAAATTGTTAAATGGTAAATTTATGAACACATTCTCAATCAAAGATGTTAAGAAATCAGAAAAAATTTGATAGTCAAGTTTTAAGATAATTTTTGATATAAAGTAACTGATGGTTAACGCCAGAGAGTATTTTAATTAATTCGCATCCCATAGGATTCACCTATGGCTATTTAATTTTAACCCAGTTGGGGTTATTCAAATCTTAAAAGGATTGAATGTGAATAGCTACCGATAAAATCGGTGGAATACAAAAGATTTCTGTGTAACCTCAGTAAAGTAATTAAATTTATTATTAAAATAGTAATTTCTTTTGTTAAATTATATCACGAATATTTTAAAATTCCCAAAATAACACTGGTCAGGGTTTATGAATCAATTGTTAACCCAAAAGGGGTGAAACATGAATAGCCATAGAGTAAAACCAATGGTACTTTAAAAATTAAAAAATGGGAAATTTTAAAACAGAATAAAAGCTGTTTTTCGACAGGCTAAGCTTCACTGCCATTAAATTAAGAAGATGAGCTTGTACTTCACTAAAATCTGAAAAAACTATAACAGTTCTAAGATTTTAAAAATTTTATTATCTCAAAAGACTCTTTGAGTATTTTATTAATATCCGATACATTAAAAGTTTGAGCATGCTTAAATAACTGTTCACTATATTCAGTAAAGACTGCCACATTATATATATTACCTAATTCAGCCATTTTCTCAGCAAATTTCACTACAGTTTCCATTTCCATAACAGTATTGGTTTCTTTCCAAAGTGGCATGGCTTCTTGTTGTAACCTATTTTGTAATTCTGGAAGGTTAGTGATAGTTGCTGGATTTGGAAAATTAATAATTTCATTGTGATTTAAATGATGTGATAATTCGCCTAATAATGTAGAAATATTAACCGGTTTAGATAAAAAACCATCAAAACCATAGTTATTTATCTTGTTTTGCTCGTCCGAAGTTACTGAAGCTGTTAGAGCAACAATTGGAATTTTTGAAGTATTGGCATTTGTTTTCAAATATTTAGTGGTTTCATAACCATCTATTCCCGGCATTTTTAAATCCATTAAAATTAATGCTGGGTTATATTTTTCAGCATAAAATAATGCTTTTTGGCCATTTTCTGCACCTACAACTTTTAAATTAATTGATGACAAATACTCTGTAATTAAATTCCGATTAGATTCAATATCATCTACCACCAATATTATGGAACCATCAAAAACAATATTATCGGAATTAGAGTTATCATCTACTTTATTTACTGTAGGAGTAGCGATATTAATTTTTCGTAGAGTTATCGCAAAACAACTCCCTTTACCTTGGGTACTGGTAACAGAAATTTGACCATTCATCATCTCAACCAAACGCTTAGAAATAGTTAATCCTAAACCAGTTCCTTCATATTGACGATTATTTTGACCATCTTGTTGGCAAAAAGATTTAAAAATAATTTCCTGTTGATCTGATGGAATACCAATTCCACTGTCTTCAACTGTAATTAGTAGATCAACATTATCTGATGTAGTAAAGATTTTTTTGGCAGTCAGTTTAATATAACCAGTTTCAGTAAACTTAATAGCATTGCCAATTAAATTGACTAATACTTGCCGTAATCTAACACCATCTAAGGTCAGAACCGATGGGATTGTTGCATCAATATCTAATATAAATTTCAAATTATTTTCGACAATTTTAAGAGCAAAAAACTGTTGTAATTCTTTAAAAATATAATCTAAACTTGTTGTTTCATATTGAATTTTTAAACGACCAGCTTCGATTTTAGATAAATCAAGTATATCGTCAATTAAACTAAGTAGGTTTTTACCAGCAGTTTGAATAGAATTAATATAACCTTTTTGTTTGCTGTCAGTTATTTTATTAGCTAAAATATCGCTAAATCCAAGTACTGCATTCATAGGAGTACGAATTTCATGGCTCATATTAGCTAAAAATTCACTTTTAGCACGATTAGCATCATCAGCTTGTTCTTTGGCCTGTTTTAATGCCAATTCTGTTTGTTTACGTTCAGTTATATCCAAACAATATTCAATCATTTGTACTACATTGCCGGCTTTATCAAAAATTGGAAAACCATGTATTTCGGCATTAATAGTATTACCATTTTCATCGAAGTGAAGATGTTCAGTAACAAAGGGTTTTTTAGTCTTTTTAACGGTTTCAATAGGGCAATTTTTTTCACAAGGTTTATCTTCTTTATGGACTAATTTATAACAAGTTGTTTGAGATTGTACATTTTTAGTGGCTGAGTTACTAATTTGGATTTGGTAGTTATTCACATCTACCACAAAAAAAGGATGATCGAGTGAATTTATTATATGTTGTAAAAACTCACCTTGTTGTTGAATTTTTTCTTTTGCCAGTTTAGTTTTTACCTTTTCAGTTACTATTAAATCATTATGAGCTTTTTTTAATTCTGTTTCTACTCGGCTAATAAATAAATAAAAAAATCTTAATAATCCTCCACCTATAAAAATAGACAGTATTATTAAGGCTGCTAGTAAAATTTGTAAAGTCTTCTTATATTCGGAAACATCATTTAATACTAAAACTTCACATATTTCACGATTATTAACATCTAATATTGGCAAAAGACTACCTCGATAGTTTTTACCATTTATAAAAAAATCATATATGGCAGATATATGTTCGTGTTTAGGGTCCAATAAAATATTTTCTACAAAATCACGTATATCTGATGGAATAAGTGGCATTGTTTTATCTATTACAACAAGTTCAGAAAATTGTTCCCAATCTCCACTACTTCCTACCATCCTTAATCCTTCTTCCCAATTAGTACGATTTAAAAAAGACTTTTTGACCATGAAAAATAGTTCGACATTTAAAATTTGTTTAATTGCCGCAGTTATATGCTCAATTTCTTTACCTAATTCAATATAACCAACTAATTCACCATTGATTCGCCATGGATACACAAAACGCAAAGTAAATGTACCAAATTTACCTAATTCAATTCCATATTCTGGTTTATCTTTAGATATAACATTTGCTAAAGTAAACCTTGGAATAACATCACCATAACGTGGATAATTATGTACTCGTAAAAAACAAACTTTGTCTAATTCGATAAAGTAAAAATGAGTTACTTGGTATTTGATACGAATTGCATTAAAAAATGGCAGAGCATGTTGCAATAATTTATCTCTATCTTTAGCTTGATAAGCTGTTTGTAAGTTTTTATTTAATTGTAAAAGGTTAATTTGGCTTTCTAAAATTTTGGCGTCTTCATCCAGCTTCATATGAAATAACTGTTCAACATCCTCAATGTGCATTGCTGTTTTTTGATTAAGATTATGTTGTTGTAGTTTATAAATGCTAAAAATTGAAATTGCCAATAAAATCAACAAAGCTACACTTAGAGGGATAAGAATTTGTTTGGTTATATGTTGCATATGTTAATTCCAGAAATCTATTATTTCAGATAATTCCTTAAGTATTTCATGTATATTTGCTATGTTAAAAGTTTGACTACAATCCAATAACCGTTCACCATGATAAATAAAATTTGGTATATTATAATGTTTTCCTAACTCTATCAATTTTTCAGCACATTCGCTAACTATATCCATCTCTACCGCAGTGTCTATTTCAGTTAAGAATGGCATTATTTCTTGAATAATTTTATCTTTTAATTCTATGTTGATTGTTGTTGGAGTAACGGTTTCCAAATCTGTATCTTGCGTAGAATTGTTTTCATAATATTTTAAATGATTAAATAATTTAGTGAGTAATTCTTGTATATTAACCGGTTTAGGTAAAAAACCATCAAAATGGTGAGATTTAATCTTTTCTGTAATAATGGAAGCTGTCAAGGCAATAATTGGAATTTTGGCAGTATTAGGATTAGCTTTTAAACGATCAGTAGCTTCATAACCATTCATTTTTGGCATTCTTAAATCCATTAAAATTAAATCGGGCTGATATTTTTCAACCATCAATAATGCTTCCTGTCCATTTTCAGCGGTAATTACTTCTAAATTGACTTGAGATAAATATTCTTTAAGTAAATTACGATTAGATTCAATGTCATCCACTACTAATATTTTAGCTTTTGCAAATAGCATATTGTGAAAACGAAAATTATCCTGTTGTAATGTAGATGGTATAGAAATAGCGACATCCACGTCTTGTAAAGCTATACTAAAACTGCTACCTTTATCAGGAATACTAGTAACTGAAATTTGACCGTTCATCATTTCCACTAACCGTTTACTTATAGCTAAACCTAATCCAGTACCTCCATATTTACGAGTACTTTGTCCATCTTGCTGTTTGAATGATTCAAAAATAAGTTCTTGTTGATCAGTGGGAACTCCAATTCCAGTATCTGTTATGGTAATAATTAAATCCAATTGGTTGTGAACATTAGTTTTATAAATTTTCTTAGCATTAAGTTTAACGTAACCAGTGTCAGTAAATTTAATGGCATTGCCAACTAAGTTAAGCAATACTTGGCGTAATCTTATTTCATCCAAAATCAGTGCTGTTGGTAATTCTGCATCTATATCAATAATAAATTCTAATTTTTTTTCGGCTATTGTTAGAGCAAAAATTTGTTGCAATTCATTAAAAATAGTTGCTGGATTCACTGGTTCATACTGAATTTCTAACCGCCCTGCTTCAATTTTAGACAAGTCCAATATATCATTGATTATATTTAATAAACTTTTACCAGCAGTTTGAATTGAATTCAGATAACTTTGTTGTTTTTTATTGATAATTTGGGCTGCTAAAATATCGCTAAATCCAATTACAGCATTCATTGGAGTACGAATTTCATGACTCATATTAGCCAAAAATTCACTTTTAGCTTTATTTGCAGCATTAGCCATATCTCTTGCTTTTTTTAAGTCATTTTCAGTTTTTTTTCGTTCAGTAATATCTTCAATTTTAGCTAAAAAATTAATTATTTCATTCTCATTATTACGCAAAAATGAAACTGCTAAATTACCATAAATTATCTGTCCATCTTTCCGAATATAGCGTTTTTCCATTTGATAAAATAGAATTTCTCCATCTAAAGCTTTTTGGATTAACTGTTTATTTGCAGGCATATCATCAGCATAACTTATATCTTTAATATTCATTTTTAGCAATTCTGCTTCAGTGTAATCAATCATCTGACAGAAAGCAGTATTAGCTCTAGTAAAGTTCATTTTGGAATCAGTTATAACCATTCCAATTGGTCCTTCTTCAAACATTTTCCGAAATCTAGTTTCACTATGTTGTAATTTTTCTTTGGCTTTTCGGCGTTCAGTTATATCTCTAAATACTCCTTGAATTCTTGGTTGGCCTTTAATATAAATAAGGTTAGATAATATTTCGACTGGTATTTTACGTCCATCAGAGCGAATAATAGTTTCTTCAACTAAGGAATTACATCCCATTTTTTGGATTTGTTTGGCTGTATGAGCAAATTTTTCCATAGAATTTTCCGAAGAATGTAATACGCTTTGATGTAAACCAATAATTTCTTCACGAGACCTTAACAATAATTTAGAAGCTGCCGGATTAGCATCAATAATTGTTCCAGATGTTGGATCAGTTATTAAAATTGCATCTGGCATACCTTCAAATAACGAGCGAAATCTAGTTTCACTTTCTTGTAAAACTTGTTCTGTTTGTTTTCGTTCCGTTATATCAATAAAAGTAACTACTGAACCTATAGTTTTACCATTTTTAACTATTGGATAAGACCAGTATTCAGCTGGAAAAGAAGTGTTGTCAGCTCGCCATAAAATTTCATTATCAATATGCGTACCTTTATTATTTTGAAATGATTTATAAATATAACTTTCTGTTACTAGATAATATGAACCATCTATTTTAGTGTGATGAATTAATTCGTGCATGTTTTTATTAATTAAGTCATCAGCACTGGTATAACCTAATAATTTAACGCAAGCTGGATTACAAAAAATACAATTTCCTTGTAAATCCAAACCATAAATAGCTTCTGAAACTGAGTTTAATAATAGACGGTTTTTATCATCACTTTCCTGTAAAGCTTCTTGTATTTGTGTACGTTCTATAATTTCTGCTTGTAAATGGTGATTAACTTTATTAAGCTCAATTGTACGTTCTCTAACTAGCTCTTCTAAATGATCGTGATATAAAGTTAACTCTTCTTCTATTTGTTTGCGTTCAATTATTTCCTCATGTAACTGTTCATTAATATAGTTTAATTCTGTAGTTCGTTCTTTTACTTTGGTTTCTAATTTATTTGAAAAATCTTTTAAAGCAATTTCTAAACGTTTATTTTCGGTTATGTCAAACATCACACCATATAATTTAACTACCTGCTCATTTTTAACTTCAATATTAACTAAGTCTTTGACCCAAATATCAAAATTATTTTTGGTAATCAAACGGTATTCAGAAATGTTATTTTGTTGATGTTTGATAGCTTGTTTGCGATGTTTTAATATATCGTTTCGGTCGTCAGGATGAATACGTTCAGGCCAAAAATTAGGATTTAACCAATTAGTTAGTTTATAACCAGTTAGATGTTCGGCCTGTTTGCTTATAAAGGTAAATTGGAGAGTTGCCGGATCAGCTTCCCAAACTATACCATCAATAGAATTAACTAAATTTTCATACCGTTGTTGATTATTTTTTAAATTTGTTGCTAAAGTTTGTATGCCAAGTTTTTGTTGTTCAATTTCAATTATCTTTTGTCTCAATTCAGTAGTTCTATCTAAAACTTGTGCTTCCAATTCATTACGATGATTTTGTAATTGGTCTTGAGTATTTTTTATTTTAGTTATCATTCGATTAAATACAACAGAAAGCAAACCAATTTCATCTTTGTTATTAATATCAATCTGATAGTTCCAATTACCTTTTTCAATTTCCTCAATTTTACGAGTTAATTGAATAACGGGAGAGATAATAGTACTTGCAATTGAAAAAGCTATGATACTACTTATGGCTAATAGCAACATAAGAAAAAATGCCATTGTTTGTACTAACTCAGCTGTTGGTATAAAAGCTTCTTCGGTAGTCATTTCTGCCAATAAATACCAATTGCCTATTTTTTTATAGGTCCCAATAACATTTTTATTTAAATAATTTTTATAGATATTTATTTCATCATGTTCTAATAATTTTGACTGTTCTTGGTTTTTAATAGAATTAACTTGCACTTTTAAGATAGCATTATTAATAAACCTAGATGGTGTTATCATGTAACCATCTTTATTAACTAGATAAATTTCGCCGGTTTTTCCCAATCCAGTCCTGTTGGTTGTGATTTCATATAATCCTTCTGCAACTTCTGTGCTAATGGTTATTATACCAATAAAATTGTTATCTATTAGCATGGGATAAGATATGCTAAACATATAAGTATTAGTTATGTTAGAAAAGTAAATATCTCTTATATATACCTTATTTTTACCATTTTTAAATATCTCGGCATTTCCAACTGTATCAACATTGCTTGAAGTTAAAATATTGCCTTTGTTATCCAAAATAGTTACTTGAGAAATGTCGTTATAAACCTGAGTTAAAGTTTTTATTCTTTGTGCTGCTGGGATTATATTTCCAGTTATTGCAGCTTGTACAAATGATTGATCAGTAGCTAAAATTTTTATAAGTTCTATTTCTTCATTAAGCAAAGTTTTAATATTTTGTACTCTTGAAACTGCAACATCTTCTAAATGTTTATTAACCTCATTTGCAAGCATATTTTTTGACACTATAGCACTTACAACTATAGAAACTATTCCAGTTATTAAAATTATCGTAAAAATGATACTAAAAATTTTGGTTTGAATTTTCATTTTGGGTCAATAATATATAGTATATTTTTAATTATGAATGGTTAATTGTTAATTAAATTCAAAATAAACATCAATTACTTAACATTAACTGTTATTTATTCAATTGGAAAGTGATATAGTATATCTAAAATTGCTATATAATGCCGTGTGCAAATTCTTTATTATAAATGGTTAATTATACAATTACTTCGATATTTTTGCTATTACTTAAACTCTACTGCTATATCAAAGTATCATAGGTGTTCTGGACAATTTTAAATATTTGATTTAACATACATTTAATGTAGGTATATAAGTGATAACGTCATACACCAACATTATGAAGGTGGATAACACTCCGCTTATCCACCCTACTATTTTTAATATTTCAAAACTGTCTGAACCATATAATAATCAATAGTTATATTTTTTATCTTGTACAAAGAAAAATATTACAAACAATACCAGTGTTAATTAAGTTTTGTGATTTAATCAGGAATATTTTTTGCTCAAGTAAGAATAAATCCTATATTTAAAATAGAAATGAAAAATTACCTTATTTTATTGGCCATAATATTGTTAACACAGGTAACCCGAGCCGAAAATATAAAATTTGAACATTTAACTGTTGAAGATGGGTTATCAAATAATATTGTTTTTTCCGTATTGCAAGATAGTCAAGGTTTTATTTGGATTGGTACTAAAAACGGATTAAGCAAATATGATGGTAATAAATTTATAGTTTATACCCATGATCCAGATAACTCAAATAGCCTCAGTGGTAATTATGTTAGATATTTATTTGAAGATCACAATGGAATTTTATGGATTGCATTACGTCCCGGAGGATTAAATCGCTTTGATCCAGTTACTGAAACTTTTACTCGTTATCAACATGATATAAATAATTCTAATACTTTAAGCAATAATAGTGTTTGGTCTATTTACGAAGATAGTAATGATATATTATGGATAGGTACTGAAAATGGTTTAAATAAGTTTGACCCTAATACTGAAGCATTCACTCGTTATCATAATGATGCAGATAATCTTAACAGTTTGAGTCACAATCAAGTACAAACTATTTGTGAAGATAATTCTGGAATTTTATGGGTTGGTACTCAAGGCGGATTAAATAAATTTGTCCCAACTACCGAAACTTTTGTTCGTTATCAATATGATGAAAATAATCTTAATAGCCTAAGCCATAATTGGACTAATTCCATTTATAAAGATAGTTCTGGAATGTTGTGGATTGGTACTCAGGGCGGTGGGATAAATAAATTTAACCCATTAAAAGAAACTTTTATTCGTTATAAACATGACGCTAATAATCCCAATAGTTTAAGCTATGATTGGACTCATTCTATTTATGAAGACAGTAATGGGATGTTATGGATTGGTACTAGAAACGGTTTGAACCAATTTGATCGAAGCAATAATAAATTTATTCATCATAAGAAAGATGCTAAACAACCTAACAGTTTGAGTGATAATACAGTTTTTGGAATTATTGAAGATACTACCGGTACTTTATGGGTCAGTACTGTTAATGGTTTGAATAAATATGATCCGGGTAATAAACGGTTTGCTTTATATCAACATAATCCCAACAATCCTTATGGCCTTAATAATAATACAGTTATGGCTATTTATGAAGATAATGCTGGTATTTTGTGGATTGGCACAAGAGGCGGAGGACTTAATAAATTAAATCGAACCAATGATAATTTTACTCATTACAAACATGAAGCAAATAATCCTAATAGTTTAAGTGATAACCGAATTTTAGCAATTCAACCAGATAGCAAAAATAATCTATGGATTGCCACAAGTAGTGGTTTAAATAAGTTTAACCCAAAAACTGAAACGTTTGTGCATTATAAACATGATCCAAATAATATAAATACTATAAATGATAATTTCGTATGGGACATTGAAATTGACCAAGACGACATTGTATGGATTGGTTTAGGTAGAGGAAAAGGTTTAGACCGTTTTGACCCAATAACTGAAACTTTCACTCATTATATTCTTAATGAAGATTCTAGCTTTGGCTTTATCAGAGTAGTAACCATGGATTCTAACGGTGCATTGTGGATTGGTACAGAAAACAAAGGACTTACCAAATTTATTCCAGCAATTAGTTCAAATAAAGAAATTTTTATTAATTACCAACATGACAAGAATATCCCTAATAGCTTAAGCAACAACACTATTAACATGATTTATGAAGACAGTGCTGGTACAATTTGGGTTGCTACTGGAGATGGTTTGAATAAACTTGACGGCAATAAATTTACTATTTATCGTCAAAAACAAGGACTAGCCGGCAATAGAGTGGTTGGCATTCTGGAAGACAAACAAGGTTATTTGTGGATAAGTACTGACAATGGTTTATCAAAATTTGACTCTCAGCAACAAGTATTTAGAAATTATGATCGTTGGGATGGATTGCAAAGTAATTTCTTTGAGCTGCATTCATCCTATAAAAGCAAAAGTGGTGAGCTATTTTTTGGTGGAGTTAATGGATTCAATGCTTTTTATCCAGAGAAACTACTTGATAATCCGCATATTCCATTAGTTGTATTGACTGATTTTCAATTGTTTAACAAACCAGTTACTATAAGTAAAGATTCACCATTACAACAACATATTAATTTTGCCGAGCAAATCATTCTATCTTATGATAAAACTGTATTTAGCTTTGAATTTGCTGCTTTGAATTATCGAGCTGCCAATAAAAATAAATATTCGTATATGATGGAAGGCTTTGATAAAGATTGGGCGGACACTGATAGTAATCGAAGATTTGTCCATTATACTAATTTAGACCCCGGTGAATATATTTTTCGAGTTAAAGCTTCCAATAACGATAACAAGTGGAATGAAGATGGAACGTCTATTAAAATCATAATAACTCCCCCTTGGTGGGAAACCCTTTGGTTTCGAGGTGCAATGCTTATTTTGTTCGTAGCTTTGTTAATTGGTGGAGTTAAATGGCGATTATATGCAGTTAAAAAACGCAACCGAGAACTTGAAATTCAAGTTGCAGAAAGAACCCAAGAGCTAAAAAAAGAAAGAGATGGAGCAGAAGTTTTACGAGAGCAAGCTGAAGTAGCTAATCAGGCCAAAAGTGCTTTTCTTGCTAATATGAGTCACGAACTAAGAACGCCACTTAATGGTATTTTAGGTTATGCTCAAATTTTACGCCGTGATCCAGTTATAACAACTCAACAACGTCATGGCTTAAATGTTATTGAACAAAGTGGTAATCATTTATTAAATCTGATTAATGATGTACTTGATTTAGCAAAAGTAGAAGCTGGTAAAATAGAATTATACAATGTTGATTTCAATTTGCCACTCTTTCTAACCGGAATGGGAGAAATGATTCGAATTCGAGCTGAATGTAAGGAAATTAATTTTAACTTGGAAATTGATTCTAGCTTACCCAACCATATACATGGTGATGAGAAACGTTTGCGGCAAGTGTTACTTAATTTGTTAGGCAATTCGGTTAAATTCACTGATCAAGGCCATATAGCACTTAAAGTGGAAGCTCAAGAAAAAAATATTCGTTTTATAGTTGAAGATACTGGAATTGGTATGACGGCTAAAGAACTCCAAACTATATTTGACCCATTTCATCA
Organism: Candidatus Halobeggiatoa sp. HSG11; assembly: GCA_030378105.1. Lineage (GTDB taxonomy): Bacteria > Pseudomonadota > Gammaproteobacteria > Beggiatoales > Beggiatoaceae > DRQV01. Next base: position 31,381 of record JAUCGL010000014.1, read on the forward strand.
AGTTGGTGATCAAGATAGGCAAATTAAAGGCACTGGACTTGGTTTGTCTATAAGTAAAAATTTAGTTGAGCTAATGAATAGCCAATTACAAGTAGAAAGTCAAAGTGGTTCTGGAACTAAGTTTTGGTTTAATTTGGCTTTGTTACCCGTAGAAAATAAAGAAACAGTTCAAGACATAGAACCAGACTTACCAATTATTGGCATTAAAGGTAGAACTAGAAAAGCATTAGTAGTTGATAACAATTGGGAAAATAGGGCAGTAATCGTAGATTTATTAGTACCATTAGGTTTTGAAATTCAAGAAGCTAATAATGGTTTGAAAGCTTTAGAAAAATCCATAAACTTTAATCCAGATGTTATTATAACTGACTTAATAATGCCAGAAATGGATGGATTTGAATTAATTGCTAAAATTCGCAGTTCTCAAGAATTGAAAGACAAAGTTATTATTGCAGCTTCAGCCAGTGTGTATGAAGAAGACCAAAATAGAAGTATAGTGGTTGGCAGTAATGTATTTTTACCTAAGCCGATACAAGTTGATAGTTTGTTGTCTCACTTACAAAATTATTTGAATTTAACTTGGATTTATGGTGATACTAAAGAAGTTACAAAAGTTGCAGAAATTAAACAAGAAATAACATTTCCGTCACCAACTGAAGTGGCAGAGATGTATGAGTTATCCTTAATGGGTGATGTTAATGGATTGGCAAATCAACTGACTAAATTGTCTCAAGTTGATTCTAAATTCCAGCCTTTTATTAATGAAATGCAAAAATTGCTGAAAAGTTATCAATTGGAAGCTATAAGTGAATGGCTTGAATCTTGCCAAGATACACCTAATTAATCATATAATTTTTATAAAAAAATGACAAGTACAATTTTAATTGTTGATGACGAACCAAATAATTTAGACGTATTAAATAATTGTTTACATAGTGCAGGTTTTAAAGTGTTAGCTGCTACTAATGGTGAAATGGCTTTAAAGCGAGTTGCTTACAAAAAACCGGATTTGATTTTGTTAGATATAAATATGCCAAAAATGGATGGCTTTGAAACTTGTAAACGATTGCGAGAAAATGAAAGCACAAAAGATACTCCAGTTATTTTTGTTACTGCTTTGGCTGATATTGAAACTAAATTAAAAGCCTTTCATGCTGGCGGAGTTGATTATATAACTAAACCGTTTGTGGAAGAGGAAGTATTGGCTCGAGTCAGAGTGCATATAAGGTTAGAAAAAACTCTGGAAAGATTGGAAGAGTTATCAATGACAGATACTTTAACTGGGGCTTTTAATCGTAGATCAGTGTATAAAGTTTTGGCTCAACAAATTGAAAGAACTAAAAAAGCCAAAGAATGTTTTGTGTTATGTTATATAGACATAGATAATTTAAAAATAATTAATGATAATTATGGTCATGCAGAAGGGGATGTGTTAATCAGTACTGTAGTTGATTTTCTTAGAAATATGATAAGGGCTTCAGATTATGTTTTTCGTATGGGTGGTGATGAATTTTTGATTATATTTCCTAAAGTTAAATTGGAAGATTCACAAAAGTTAATTGAAAGGATAAGAAAAACTTTAAATAAACAAAAAATTCATGATATGGCGATTGATTTTAGTTTCGGATTCTCAGAATATTGCTGTAAAAATGATATGTCTCCTAAAGCTTTAATTGAAATAGCAGATGAAAATATGTATAAAGCTAAAATGGAAAAAAAACGCAAGATGCAAACTGTAAGTTTAAACAAATAGAGATATTAAATATATGTACAAATTTATTGTTTTATTATTGATTTTAATTACACCTGTTCACGCTTCAGTACCTAAAGTAATAGTTACAATCAAGCCAATTCATGCTCTTGTTAGTGGAGTTATGGATGGGATAGAAACGCCACATTTATTATTATCTGGTGGAGAATCACCACATGATTACAGTCTATATCCATCACAAGTTAGGCAATTACATGCAGCTACTCTTATTATCTGGGTTGGTAAGGAAAATTTTTTAAATAAAATTGTAACCACAGTTAGTGGCAATGTTTTACGTTTGATTGATATTCCGAATTTAAAGCTATTAAAAATACGTGAAGATTGGGAAACACATCATGTTAATCATAATAATGAATTTGAAATTGACTCACATATCTGGTTGTCATCTGATAATGCAAAAATAATTGTACAGGCTATTGCTAAAACATTGAGCGAAATTGATGTTAACAATACAACAAAATATATGGCTAATGCCAAGCATTTATTGAAAAAACTTAATCAACTTGAGCAAACTTTAAAGCTACAATTAGAACCTATTAAAACTTTGCCATATTTGGTTTTTCATGATGCTTATCAATATTTTGAAGAGCAATATCAGCTTAATGCGATAGGTACTGTTAAATTATCGCCAGAAACTCGTCTCAGTGTTAAACGTTTGCATAATTTACGAACTCGTATAAAAAATCAGCAAATAAGATGTATTTTTAGTGAACCTCAATTTGAATCAGATTTAATCACTACCTTGATAGAAGGTACTTCAATACAGCGTGGAGTGCTTGATCCCTTAGGAATTAACTTAGACAGTGGAACAGAAAGTTACTTTACTTTGTTAAATAATATGGCCAACTCACTTACGCAATGTCTGCAACGGTGAATAAAGAATATCAGTCCACAGAATGTCCATATTCTGTGAACTAATCAATTTCCATGTAATTCTTTAAGTTATATATCAAATGTAGGGTGGATAGAATGAAATGAAATCCACCATTTTGAAGGTTCGGTGGGTTTCCACTTCGTTTCTACCCACCCTACATAATCACTGCCATTTGCGTTAAGGACAACCATAAAGGATTGCCCCCTACGATTAAATGATAATTTGTAGGGGTTATTTCTTGTGGTTACCCCAATCAATCTACCATTTTGAAGATTCGGTGGGTTTCCACTTCATTCCTACCCACCCTACATATACATTTTTATTTCAAGTGCTTAAATACTTATGTATAATGATGAGAACTCTTGTTTGGGAACACAATGCCGTTTAAGCTTTGATTCGATATTTAAACGGTTTCATTAAATGTTTGTCTTGTCAATTCGTAAGTCCTAGATAATATACTAATTATGAAAAAAATAATAGAAAAAGTTGGCGGTAATAAATTTGCTAATGGATTGGCAATTATTATTGGTATCGGTGCAGTCGTATTACCAATAGTGACATTTTTAGTGTGGTGGTTTTGGGAACAGATTCTTAAAATACCACTATTAATATGGCTACCAATATTTATTATAATAATTCTCTCAATATTCTTATTTTATAAAATTAAGCAAACTCAGATTGAGCCGGAAGTTGACAAATTCATTCCCAAAAAACCAGAATACCTTCCTTTTGACACTCAAGGTTGTATAACTGATGCAGATGATTTTTTTGGTAGGGAATTGTTATTGAAGAATATTTTTACCAATTTGGAAAGAGGTTCTAATTTGTCGTTGATTGGTGAATCAAAGGTTGGTAAGTCTTCGTTATTGAATTATGTTGTTAAAGTTGGGCCGGAAAAATTGGAATGGCCGAAGGAAAATTTTATCTATTTGGATATGCAGAATGTTAGGGATGAAAATGATTTTTTTACGGCTTTATGTGCTGAGATTGGGATTGAGAAAACTCAAGGTCACAATTTGGTTAGGAAGTTGAAAGGTAACCGATTTATTTTATGTTTGGATGAGATTGAGAAGATGACAAACAGTGATAAATTTAGTGGTGAGGAGCGGACGGAGTTAAGTGGTTTGGCTGGTGGTCAGGATTTGCCGTTGACTTTGTTGATTGCTAGTCGGTCATCTTTGGAAAATTTGTTTCCTGATTCACCGTTGATGACTTCGCCATTGGCTAATGTCTGTGAAAAAGTTGATATTTTGCCGTTTTCTAAGTCGGAAGTGGAAGGTTTTATAGCTAAACGTTTGTTGCCAACTAAAATTCAGTTTTCTGATGATGAAATTGCTGATATTAATGAACAGAGTCAAGGTCATCCGGCTGAGGTTCAGAAATTGGCTAAGAGGTTGTATCAGGAGAAGAGTTAATTTTGGCAGACCTGACAGGTTTCCAAAACCTGTCAGGTATAGCCGGGTAGGGTCGGTGCAACAACGTGAAACCGACCATTGTGATATAAACAAACACATAAATTATTAATTAGTACTTAAATGTTTGGTCGGTTTCATTTTATTGCACCGACCCTACTATTTGTGCGTTAATATGAAGGATGCCATATTATGAGCAATACATATAAAATTATTATTGTGGCTGTTATATATTTTGGAGCTATTTTTTTGCTATTTGACAGTTTTGGAATAGCTTTTTTAGTTTCTATATTAGCAGTTTATTTCTTTATTGAAGAAGGTGTTATTTTTATAACAATAACTCCTATTGTCTTTTTTGGAACTTATTGGTTTTTCGATGAAATTTGGTTAGCTTTATTTTTTGCTGGTGTAGCAGCTGTCCTTCTTTCTAAGAATATTGTCAAAAATAGGAGAAATGGAAGAGGCGGAGGTGGATTCGGTGGGTGTGGTGGTGGAGGTGGAGATTGTGGTGGAGGGGGAGATAGTAGTGGAGGAGATGGTGGTGGTGGAGGATGTGGAGGATGCGGTGGTGGTTAATCTTTTATTGTTCCCAAACTCCAGTTTGGTAACACAATGTTCCAAAAGCTCTGCTTTGAATGGATATTATTTTCAGTTAATTAGAATTTATAAAAGAAACGAAGCAGAGCTTCGCAGGCAGTACATTCCCAAACTGGAGTTTGGGAACGATAATAAAACTCTAACTGGTTTTTATCCTGAAAATCCTTTAATCTTGAAAATCCTGATTCAGACAATAAAAATCTGATAAACAAATAAAACTATAATAATTATGCCAAAATTCCCTGTATATGAAGGCGAGTTACCAGCTTGTCTGAGTCCGTTTAATCCCCGTCATTATTGGTTACTTATCTATTGGGTATTTTTTCGTCCAACGGCTTTTAAATGTTATTTATATCAGGCTGATGAAGAACTTTATAAAAATGGCAAAGGTAAGGAAACTTTATTAAAAATTTTACATATTCCTGCTTATCGTTATTTGTATTTGATGATACCAATTGCTATTTTTATATTAAGTTTATTAATCACTGCTCCTTTACCATTGTTGGCTTATTTAACTGGAGGTATTTTGTTTGATATTTCTGAATGGGTATTTATATTAATATTAGGCATAATATTCAGCATAGTATTCGGTGTGGCAATGAGTATTATGGGATGTAAAATAATTGGCGTGGCAAGCGGTGTGGTATTCAGTGTAACAGCTAGTATAGCATTCGGTACAGCAGTTAGCACAGCATTTGGTACACCATTAGATATAATGTCAGATATAGAATATTTTATAGCATTTGGTGTGATCTTAAGTACGATATCTGGTATAGCTGTTGGCATAATATTTAGTATGGCAATAAGTGTAATAGGTGCTATTATATTAATAATAACACTGGGATTTACATCAATTTATCTTGGAATTGCCATAATTACGTTAGGAAGTATGCGAGCTATTTTTTATCCAATTCAATGGTTTTTAAGTTTATTAAGTCGTGTAAGTATAGTTAAACACCCCTTTTATTGGGATGAATTTGTAGTTTTTCCTTTGACAGACATACAGCCATCTTTAGAACGTAGGTTACAAACTAATGAACAACAAGGATTAACGCAATTGGCCACAATTATGGCTAATCCTTTCCAACGTTGGCAGATGCAACGGTTTTTTTATAAGCATTCTCATAATCAACCACAACCTTTGTATTTTATTTATAATACAATAGTTAACAATCCAAAATTAGACTATTATATATTTGTACCTGTTGAACCAGAACAATGGAAAAATACTCCTAATTATAATCAACTGTTATTAGGAGAATTAGCTAGTAAATATGTTAAATCTCATGATGATACTGAAAAACTAGTCTGGCATCTAACCAAACGTTTCCGCAACAACCAACCAACACCTCTAACAGAATTCGCTGGCCTACTCTACGAACTAACCAAAATAAACCGAGAAGACCCAGCCACAATCCTTAATCAATCATGGGCCAAAGAAGCCTACACCAACGTCAACCAATACCCCAATGGCGAAGAAATCAGCCAATCATTCGCAGCCTTCACCACCTACATTAACTACCAAACTATCAACGACATAGCCAATGCAGCCCAAATAACCCTGCCAGACCACAAAATCCGTCCCAACGTACTCACAGCCCTCAACCAACTCCAAGCAACCGGCAGCGAAATAACCACCTACCAAAAATCCACCAGCCGAACCAGAAAACTCGAAGCCCTCAGCCGTGCTAACGATAATTTAGAACAACTCAAAAACTATGTCGCCACCGAAGTCACCGAACCAGAACGCTACATCCTAGAAGCAATCATCGACCAATGGCAACCAATCATAACCACCGCCAGTGGCGAAATAGCCCGCTTCCAAATCACCGAACCAATCACCGACCCATATATCGCCGGCAACCCGGTAAGCGGAACATTATTCGTTGGCCGAGAAGACATCCTCCGCCAATTCACCAGTCTCTGGAAACCAGAAAAATGCCCATCAATCGTCCTATTTGGCCACCGCCGCATGGGCAAAACCTCCATCCTGCAAAACTTACGCTCTCAAAGCCAAGCCAACTTAATCTACTTCAACATGCAACTTGAAGTCTCCATTAAAACCACTGGCGATTTCCTACACAGCCTTGCCATTGAAATTTATGACGAACTCGAACCAGATTTACCAGAACTCAACAAAGCTCAATTCATTGACGACCCATACCTGACATTCAAACGATTCCTGAAAAAATTAGACAAACAACCCCAACGCATATTCATTCTCATTGACGAATTTGAAGCAATCGAACAAGCAATCAATGAAGGACGGATGGAACCTTACTTACTAGAATATTTACGAGGATTAATAATAACATACAACTGGTTCATCATAACCCTAGCCGGCCTCCACACCCTCAACGAAATGCGACACGACTACTGGCATCCATTCTTTCAAGGCATCGAATCCATCCACGTCAGCTTCCTTTCCGACCACTCCGCCCGGCAATTAATCACCGAACCCGATCCCGATTTCCCACTGGAATACACCAAAGAAGCAATAGACAAAATCCTCCAAATAACCCATAACCAACCGTACCTTATCCAACGCATTTGCAAAAACATGATCCGAAATTTCAACGAGCAAATGTTCAACAATAAAACCAAACCCAGCCAAATATTAACCATAACCGATGTCCAAACCGTCATTGACTCCAAAGACTTCTACCGAGATGCCACCGCCTACTTCAATGGAATCTGGACCCAAGCCAATACCGACAAAATCCAACCACAAATATTGAAAGCTTTAATCCAAATTGAAGGCTTAACCCTGCAAGAATTACAACAAAAATTGCCAGAACAAAATTTAACCGAAGCAATTAAAATCCTTAAACAACATGATGTTATTAGACAACAAGACGGGAAATATATTTACAACGTGGAATTAATGCGGTGGTGGGTATTGCAATATTGTAGTGAAACCTGCGAGGTTTTGGAAACCTCGTAGGTTTTTAATGAAATTATTTATTTGAAAAACTATAGACATTCATAAAAATACATTCGTGCTAAACCTGCGAGGTTTTGGAAACCTCGTAGGTTTTTAATGAAATTATCTATCTGAAAAACTATAGACATTCATAAAAATACATTCGTGCTAAACCTGCGAGGTTTAAGAAACCTCGTAGGTTTTAAGTGAAATTAATCCTCCAACATTGGTTTAGGCTTGAATAATATCGGCTTACTTGGTAATAAATCATCTAATGGCTTAAAAACGCCTTCAGTTGGTTTAAGTGTAAAACTACTCGTATTTTCAGCAACTCTTGCGTTACACGGCGGTTGCAGTTGATTAGCTATATCTACAAATTTGGCAGGTAACACTAAAATACGTCCACTCAAATCACTTTCTGGAGCACTCACCAAAACTTGCCCATCAATGCCTTTTTGTGAAGAAGCATCAACTAAACTACTCTGAGAAGATAAAAACTGGTCGGAGGTAATATTAATATTGCCACCACGCCCTTCATCCGCTTGAGCAATAATATTAGATCGGTTTAATACCACAAACAACGGATTTTTAATAGTAATATTGCCACCATCACTTATACCACCATTGACGCTTGTATTAATATAACTTTTTTGTAGATACAGTAGTAAATCAGAAACAGTTAATATGATATTACCACCAGAAGCATTTGCCGTTTTAGCTGTTATAGAACTTTGATTTTTTAAATTTATTGTGCCGGCTTGTACTAAAATTTCGCCAGCTTTACCAGCATTGGTTTCCGAGCCTTGCGAAAATGCGTTAATGGTACTTCCATTTGAAAGTTCTAAAACATCAGCAACATTGATTATAATAACACCGCCATTTCCGATACCTGCTGTTAAACCAGAAATTTCTGCATCATTCATGCTAATTTGGTTTGCTTCTATCTTAATATATCCGGCATCACCAGTAGCAGCATTACCACTAGAATTCATTTTTGAACTGCTACTTATTTTTCCATTATTAAGCATTAAAATACCAGCCACTTTTATAGTAATCGTACCACCATTTCCAACACCTGCACTATTGCTTGCTATATGTCCATCATCCATTATTTTTATTTGGTCAGCGTTTATTTTAATATATCCAGCATTACCAGCATTGCTTTTTGTACTGTGTGAATTACTTATAATATTACTACCGGTATCATCTTCGTTCATCCCTGAAAGCATCAAACTATCAGAGACTTTAATAGTAATAGTACCCCCATCTCCGGCTCCAAATGTTGAACTAGTTATCCTTGAACCATTTATTAATTTTATTTGTTTTGCATCTATCTGAATATTGCCACCATTACCAGCATCATCTTGTTGACTATTTGTATTGCCCATAATCTCACTTGAAATAAGTGTCAATGTGTCAGCCACAGAAATAATAAGGATAGCCCCATTTCCTAAATTACGAGTATTACTCCTAATTACTGATTGATTCGTTAAAAGCATCTGTTTAGCCTGAATATTTATTATTCCATCCTGTTGAATATCAAATGTTTCACTATAAATATGGCTTTGGTTCATTTCAATACGTCCAGCACGAATAAAAACACTACCACCACCTTTGCCATTGACATTAATTTTAGTGTTGTTAATAGTTATTTGTCCAGATTTTACATCAATATTATTATTTGTTTTAGTTGGTATAATTTCACCTGATGAAGCCAAACTTATAAGATTAATTTGTCCAGAGGGAGCAAAAAGTTCGCTATAAAATTGTATTCCCTCTTCAGTCTCATGAGGAGCAGCACCATCAAAATATAAATCACCACCAATAATAGATAATGTTTTATCTTTAAGGACAGGTAAATTGCTATCTTGAAATGTGATAGAAGCTGGAGTATCAGTTAAAAAACCAAATGCTTCTACTGGTGCAACCGTCAACAAGCTATCACTCGGATAACGTGCATCAAACCGTCCATTTTCCCCCAACCGTAAATAGTCCGCCGTACTTGCATTAAAGCTTCCTTGTACATCCAACTGTGCATTTGGCCCAAACATAATTCCATATGGATTAAGGAAATACATATCGGCATTGGGAATTGTTGATTGAATTAAGCCATCAATATTGGATGGATTGCCACCGGTTACACGATTAATGATATTTTGCACCGAATCTGGCCCGGAAAAGATAGCATTTTCTGAACTATTCAAATTGAAGTCTTGGAAACTGTGGAAAAGATTGCCATCGTGTTGCTGGCCCAAATCTGAAGTGATTTGAAAGTCGGGACCGGGTAAATTAACTTGTTGCCCTAAAGTTCCATCGGTTATTATTTCAGCATTGATGGATAAAGTTATTATTAATATAAAAATTGTTAGTATATATTTCATTCTTATATTATAACAGGAAATGCTATTGACAGTTATTTCGGGAATGAAACGAAGTGGATTTCCCGAAACGATTGCTAGATATGGATTTCGGGAAATTCGTTTCACTCCATTCCCGAAACAACTGTTCACTATTTTTGCGTTAATATGAAGGATGCCTAAAATTTCTTTTAAAATTGGTAAAATTATAGATTTTGTGATAGATTTTGATAATGTCAAACCTTAAAATAATAACTGCTACCAATGAACAATATACCCAAAATACTCGAACCAACTTCCGTTCCTCTTAACGGTATCAACTTGATAGAAGCCAGTGCTGGAACCGGTAAAACTTACACTATTTCCACCCTTTTTATCCGCTTGTTATTAGAAAAAAACCTTACTGTTGAAAAAATATTGGTAGTCACCTTTACCGAAGCCGCAACCGAAGAACTACGTGATAGAATCAGAAAACGTTTACGTGACACTCTATTAGCATTTCAAACTAACAATACTGACGATAAAATTTTAGCTGAATTGCTCGACAAATATCAAAATAAAGATGAAATAATTACCAGTTTAATCAATGCAATCCGTAGCTTTGATGAAGCATCTATTTTTACTATCCACAGCTTTTGCAAACAAATGTTACAAGACAATGCTTTTGCCAGTGGAATGTTGTTTGATGTTGAATTGATAACTGACCAAAATTATTTACTACATGAAATAGTTGAAGATTTTTGGAGGCAAAATTTTTATCAAACTTCCCAATTATTTCTTAATTATGCTCTGGAAAATGGCTATAAAAATCCATCTAGTTTATTGACTAATTTGAACTATGGACATTTAAATATTATTCCACAATTTGAAGTAGTTGATTTGAAAGAAGACCAGTTTAATAAAGCTTTCTTGGCCGCTAAACAAGTTTGGAATCGACAAAATATTCAAGATTTTTTGATGGCTAGTAAAAGCTTAAACCGTAATAAATACCGCAATATTCCTTTATGGTGCAAAGAGTTAGATTATTTTTTTGCTGCAACTCCATCAGTCAACTTACCAGAAAAATTTATTAAGTTAACTAGCAGTGAACTAGCTGTCAGTGTTAAAAAAGGCCAAATTGCTCCTGAACATGAATTCTTTGATTTAGCTGAACAATTATTAACTTGCCAAGCTGATTTAGTGCAAGCTTTTAAACGGCATTTACTTGCTTTAAAAATAGAGTTATTTGCCATCACTAAACAGACTTTAATCCAGAAAAAACAACAGCATCACATTCAATCTTTTGATGATTTATTGACTAATTTACATAAAGCCTTGACTGGTAGCAATGGTGGTAATTTGGCGAATGCTATAAGAAACAAATACCACGTTGCATTGATTGATGAATTTCAGGATACTGACTCAATTCAATATGAAATATTTCATACTATTTATAACAAAAACAGTATATTATTTTTGATTGGAGACCCCAAACAAGCAATTTATAGCTTTCGGGGAGCTGATATACATACCTATTTGGCTGCTAGTAAAGATGCGGATAAGCATTATACTTTAACAACTAATTGGCGTTCCGAGGCTGATTTAATTAATAGCACTAACTTATTGTTTAGCCAACATAATAATCCATTTTTATTTGAAGATATCCAGTTTCAACCAGTATCACCGCCTCCCAACAAACAGTTGACTTATACCGCTTGTTTGCATCTATGGTATGTAACTCGCAGTTTGGCGGAGAGCAAAAAATCTATAAGTAAAAAATGGGCTAAACAGCATATTCCCAAAGCAGTTGGATATGAAATAGCTCGGTTATTACAATCTGGAATGATGATAGAAAAAAAGCCATTGGTTGCTGGTGATATTGCTATTTTAGTACGCACTAACCGGCAAGCTTTACAAATGCAAAAAACTTTGACTAAACAGCGAATTGCCAGTGTATTGTATAGTCGGGAAAGCCTGTTTGATTCACATGAAGTGATGGAAATAAAACGTATTTTGTTAGCAATAGCAGAACCAAGTCGAGAAGGATTAATAAAAGCAGCTTTAACTACTGATATATTTGGAGTTTCTGGTAATGAGTTATATGCTTTAATGACAGATGATAAACAATGGCAAATGCGTTTGAATCGCTTCCAACATTACCATTTTTTGTGGCAACGCTTTGGTTTTATTAAAATGTATCGAACTATGTTGCTGCAAGAACAAGTACAGACGCATTTATTGAGCTATCCAGATGGAGAACGGCGTTTAACTAACATATTGCATGTTGGAGAAATGTTGCAGCAAGCGGCAGTCCAACAAAAACTTGGCATGAATCGCTTATGTGAATGGTTAGAGCAGAGCCATGAAGAAGAGGAATTACGCTTAGAAAGTGATGAAAAACTAGTCAAAATAATAACTATTCATAAAAGTAAAGGTCTTGAATATCCTATAGTTTTTTGTCCTTTTATCTGGGATGGAATTTTGCATAATAGAAAGGCAGAACAGTTTGTCTTTCATAATGGCACTGAATTGACTTTGGATTTAGGTTCTGAACAACAGGAACAGCATCGCAAACAAGCTTTGACAGAAGAGCAAGCAGAAAATTTACGCTTATTTTATGTGGCTGCAACAAGAGCAAAATATCGCAGTTATTTAGTTTGGGGACCTTTTAAGGATAGTGCTGATTCAGCTTTGAGTCACCTGTTATATCCAAATATTGAACAAGAAGATGATGGCCAGTTTGTGCAAATATTACAGGATTTAGCTGCTAAGTCGGAGCAAACTTTACAAATTTCTGAATTACCATTAAAACCAGTTGAATATAAAAGACAAATTGATACAGTTGAGCCTTTGCAAGCTCTCAAATTCACTGGCAATATAGATAAAAAATGGCAAGTTTCTAGTTTCACGGCATTGTCAACTCATAGCTATCAAGCTGAACAGAAATATATATCTTATTCAGAACATGATATTTTTAGCTTTCCACGTGGAGCTAAAGCTGGACTTTTTTTCCATTTTTTGCTGGAACATTTGGATTTTAGTAAACCTGATTCTGGGCTGATTCAAACCCAATTGGCTAATTATGGTTATGATTTGGAAAAATGGTTTCCAGTTGTTGAACAGTTAGTTACTGATGTTATTAATACTTCCTTGGGTTCTTTCAACTTATCTCAAATAACTTGTGATAAACGTATGAATGAACTGGAATTTCACTATCCACTTTCACATATAACTGATGCTGGTTTACAGGCAATATTTGCCAACCATTCTATATCACATATTAATTCAGTACGAGGGTTTATGAAGGGTTATATTGATATGATATTTGAACATGAAGGACGGTATTATTTGGTAGATTATAAGTCTAATATGTTGGGTTATAAACAGGACGATTATCATTATAAACAGCTACATGGAGCTATGAAAAAAGAAGATTACATATTGCAATATTATATCTATGTGGTAGCTTTACATCGTTATTTGGCTTTCCGTTTGCCAGATTATAATTATGAAGAGCAATTTGGTGGAGTGTATTATTTATTTTTACGTGGCATGAAATCTGAGTGGGGCAGTGAGCATGGAATTTATCGGGATCGGCCAAATATTGAATTAATTCAGGAGTTATCGGATTATTTTGATGGAGTGTCACAGAATCAATAGGATTTCTGATTATAACGGATAAAACTATAAATGTAGGGTCGGTGAAGTGAAAGCGTAACCGACCATTAACATTGATTAACTCTTTATCTTGATGGTCGGTTTCATTTTATTACACCGACCCTACAAGCATTTGTTAAATATTGAGTTTATTGTTATCAATAGGATTCTATGTATATTCATTATATAATTCAAATAGATACCCTATCCTAGCCATTTCATTGGGGAATGGTTTGGGGCGGTAGCAAAGGTCAACGGCTTTATCAAGAGTTTGATGAGCTTTGACTAGTTTTGGTGGCATGGTTAATGGATCGTATAAATCGGCCAGACTGCTATCAGGAAATTCAGCCCGCACATCCAAAATTTTTTGAGCGGCTTTTTCTACTTTGGTTGTATTCTTTTTGGCTGGGTCTTTGGGCCAAGGGAAGTTGTTGTAAACTATACCTTTTGAGTATCTGAAATCACTTTTTAATCTTCCACAAGTATATTTTACCCACGCCATGTGCATTATTGATGTCAAAATTCCAAAATGATATTTTGTAGCGTTTGGAATAGACATGCAAGTATCGCTTATAATATAGTTTTTATCAAAAAATCCCATTGGTATGTATTTGCGGTTTTCTGAAGATACTCTTGGTACTACTATAGAACTATCTGCTCTGTTTCGGTCTCTAAATAATGTTGGTGTAAGTGAATGTTTTTGAGTTGAAGGAGCTTTGCTCGCTAATCTAAATTCCTTAACTTTCTGTACTCTATCCAACACAAATGGCATTGATTTCAATTCCTGTGGTTCTATTCCTTCTAACCATAAGCACCATCTATTTTTTTGATTTAAAAACTCTTTTGCACTAACTAATGGCAAAATATATTTTTTTGCTTTTGGTTCTAATTTTAAAAAATCTGATAATTCATCATCATTTATTATTAAATTTCCGCCATCTAACGGCATGTTACCAAATGACATCTTTGGAACTTCACAAATTGGTTTATTTTTTCTAACTATAACAAGGTCATTAGCATCAATCAAATAAGGATTTATATTTTTTACTTTCAATTGAGCAGCTTCACCTTTAATATCAGAATAAACAAACAAGTATTTATTATTTATATCAAAATTGGAAAAACCGATAATTATGCAATAAACTGCTGCTTTTCCCTTAGCTTCATTATTCCATTTAAAAGTATTATGTGCAAAATGAATTTTAATGCCAAAATTATTAAGCATTTCATACCACAAAACACCAACTTGTTCACCTTGTGTTATAGAATTAGTGGAAACAAAAGCAATTTTTATGTTAGTATTTTGAATATATTTAGAGGCCAATAGATACCAAGCAGAAACATAATCCAATATTTTTCCGTTAGTTACTCCTAAAAATATATTAGCCATTTCTTCCCGTTGCTCTTTATTAAGTAATTTTGAACCAATAAACGGTGGATTCCCAAGTATATAATTTAACTTGTTTTTTGGAACAACAGCCTCCCAATCAATTCGCAACGCATTCCCATGCACAACATTAGCAGACTTCCACAATGGCAACCTCGTAAAATACTGCCCAAACTCCTCCGAAACCAACAAATTCATCTGATGATCCATCAACCACATCGCTACCTCAGAAATTCGCACCGGCCACTCATCATACTCAATCCCATAAAACTGATCCACCTCAACCAACACCAACAAATCAATATTAAACACCTGTTGACTACCTTTCAACTCCCGCAAAACTTCAAGCTCCAACAACCGTAACTCACGATAAGAAATAATCAAAAAATTCCCACACCCACAAGCCGGGTCCAAAAATTTAAGCTGTGCCAACTTCTTATGAAAAGCCTTCAACTTGGTCTTATTCTTCTTAACCTTCCCAAACTCCTCCCACAACTCATCCAAAAACAACGGCTTAATCAACTTCATAATATTCTTCTCAGAAGTATAATGAGCTCCCAAATTCCGCCTTTCATCCGACTTCATCACTGCCTGAAACATAGAACCAAAAATAGCCGGCGAAATCTTCCCCCAATCAAGCCCACAACAATCCAACAACATCTCCCGCATCTGTGAATTAAACGCTGGAATTGGTAACGGCTCCTCAAACAACTTACCATTAATATACGGAAACTGATTCAAAGACTCATCCAAGTTTTTCAATCGCTTAGAACGTGGTGTATTCAAAACCTGAAAAAATTCCGACAACAAAGTCCCCAAACTGTTTCCGTCAATCCCTGTTTTAACCTCCACAAACTCCTTAAACAAATCCTGCTCAAAAATCCCAGTACTATCCGCAAACAAACAAAACAATATCCGCACCAACAACACTTCCAACGGATGACCATTATAACCATTATCCTCAAGCAAATCACGCAACTTACCCAACAACTCAGCAGCTTTTATATTAACCGGGTCTTCTTCCTTAAAAACCCGCTTCTGATAACCAGCGATAAAACCAAACAACTTAATATTATCATGCAACTCACTGATATTAAACTCATATTCTGTAGAATCATCCAGATCATACAAGCGAAACTTTTCAAAATCGGACACCAACACATATTTTGGCAATTCCCGTTCCTTCAAACCACTAAAATAATCCAATGCTTGCGAATAAGCCCTATCTAAATTCTTACCTTTTGACTTATGTTCAACCAACAAAGTACCTTTCCAAAACAGGTCAATAAAACCATATTTATCATTTAATTTTTTAACCGACTGCTCAAACGAAGCCAATCGCCTCCGACTCATTCCAAAAATATGAAAAAAACCATCCCAAAACGACTTCGCTTCAGCATGTTCCCTTGTTTCTCCTTGCCATTCCTTGGAAAATTTTAACGCCCTGTCCTTAATTTCATTCCAACTTAAAGCCATTTAATTAAATTCCTTGTTTAATTCTACTTTGTCACCTTAACCATTCAATAAACTTACGGAACTGATTTTCGTTGAGGAACAACAAGTTTTGGGTCTTCCAAATAAATTTTTTTGTCTTTGTGTACGTCAGCCATGAATATTTCATCAACATTCTCAAATGGATATTCTCCATTACAATCCATCACACTCAGTTATAGCGAATACCATTGTTTCTTGCCTGATAAATCATTTCCAATGCTTGTTCTTGTTTGAAAATAATTTTATCTTCGGGAATACCAGCATCCAAACAGCGTTGTTTATCATCTGTCCAAACTTCGGGCAAATATAACTGTTCATCTATCAATGTTGCTCGATTTTCACAAGCAAGTGCAATAAAAACAGCAACTTGACTATTATCTACTGTAACCTTCAGTTAGGCATTCCATTGGCGAGAAACACCAACTGATTTTGTACCTTTTTTCGCAAAGCATGATTCATCAACAACAACTATCCTCTTTTCCACCCAATTGAGCATCTGCTTCTTTGGCAACTTGATTCAAAACTTCCCTTTCATCCCAGTCAGATTCACTGATAAAATGTTGTAATGATTGACTATCTGTAACAGGTACTATTTCTGCCATGTGTTCCATGTTTTTTCTACCTTTTTCAGCCTGAATCAAACCTTTAATATACTGAAATAATGGTTTTTCCCATGTATTTGTTTGACCAATAAAATAAACAGTGACGAAAATCGTACACAAAATTCTGTTAAATGTTTTGCTATGTCGTATAAATTTTCGGATGAATCATTTGCTCTTTGATATGTGTCATTTTTTTAGTCATAATAATTTGTTAAATTAGCCATTTTAACAATATTATATATATTTTTCAAACTGTTAAATTTGACAAAGTAGAATTATGAAGTTTTTGATAATAAAATACCCAAGTAGAAAGGCAACTAAGCAATATATTGTAGGTAGTTAATGATAAAATTAGATGAAGAAGAACAAGGAATTTTAGAAGCTTTTGAGGTAGGTGAATTTAAATCTGATATGATACCTGCTAGAAAAATTTTTATTGAGCAATCAGCAGATTATACTTTTAGAAAAAGCAAGAGAATTAAAATAGAAATATTGGAACAAGATTTTACAGTTCTTGAAAGAAAATCTTTAGAAGAGGGAATGTCTTATCAGACTTTGATAGCTAGTGTTATTCATAAATATATTTCTGGTAGTTTGTGTGATGTTACGGTTAATAAACAACCATCCGCTAAAAGATGGGAGGGTAGAGAGAAATAACCGTTTCGCTGAAAAATTGATTAGTTCACGGAATATGGGTATTCCGTGAAATTTCTGTGAAAATCCTTCAAAATTATTTTTAATTTAACACTTTATCAAAAAAATCCTCCAATTCGGTATCAACCAAGTCGTTATTTTTTATAATATCTGCTAAAGCACCACGTTCTGATGTCATATCTTTAAAAATATTACCAAACATATCTTTGCGTTCTAAACGTGCTAAAACACGCTTGCCATCCAATAAACGACTCAATTTATCCCAGCGTGTATTATTATCTTGTTCTTGTTCAGCAAATGCTTCTATTTTAGAATAATGTTCTGAAAAAATACTGTCATCAATTTGTAAATGTTCTTTAACCTTTTTTCCTAAATTTTGGCCATTTAATTGTTTTCCAAATACTTCTCTTATCTTATTCGATGTGTTTACACCATTAGTTGATAAAATTGTTATTGTAATAAAATCCTTTTCTTTATTAATTAGTTTCTTTGCTATTGAATTAACAGACATTACATTTCGGGATAATTTTTTATTTACCATCAATTTTTGCAAAGCTTCAGGTTTTAATAAATAATTTTCCATTTCCCAACGTCTCAATATATGAATATACTCACCAAAAATTTTGGAATCAAAAAATATTTGCTCATTAGTCTCCCAGAATGTTTCATCATATTGTTTAGCTTTCTTTTTATCTTCTGGTTTTGACAATAAAACATCTCTATCAACAATACCAAAAGCAACTTTACCTCTATCTATTTCTTCTTTAACTCTAGCAATTACCTGTTTACATCCTCCACCACCTTGTCCCGTTTGTGGTTCTGTGTTTTCAAAACTAATTTGATCTTGTAAGTGAAAAAACCATTTATTCCCAATTATTTCAAGGTCATCTTCTGATTCTAAAAAAACTTTAATACCACCTAAGTAATCACTTGTTATGTTACTTAATTCACTTATAATTTCCCATATTTTATTCCTATTTTAAGTCTTCAATCAGATGTCCACCTTTGATCAATTCTCTTTCTTTGCCTTTTTCGATAATATTTAAAGTATTAACATAAGTATCAAGAATTTCTACAGAATGAGTGGTAATCATTACGGTTACTCCGGGATTATCAGTTGCAAAAGCTTTGAGTGCGTTAAATAATTTATGTTGCCAGCGAAGATGTAAATGTACGTCAAATTCATCAATCAGCACTATAGTATTTTGCGTCATATGTGTACCAATTCGCAAAAATAATTGCAACAGATTTTTTTCACCACTACTCAAACGATCAAGACGGTGGGTAGATTCATCAGTACACCGAATAATCGCTTCTGGTGGTTCTCTACGCACATCTTCCAGATGTTTTTCTGAACTATAAAAAAGTTGTTTGTTAATTAGGTCACGAGCCTTTTCAAATCGTCCATCATCCAGCCATTTAAGCCAAAATAGCAAATTATCTAAAGAATATGACCAAGTTTCATCATGTGGCATAAAACGATGTACTGTTTGATAACCCCAATGGGCAGCTTTGGTGATATTACGTTGACTATTAATATTTATAGGTGGAATATCACGATATGCAGAAAAATACATTAAGGTTGGGCCATGATACAAACTTTCTCCAAAATGCTCAGGAGAAGTATCAATACTGGTTTGGATGACGGTGAGAAAATCAGCAACAAAGTCATTACTGCTATTACTGATTAATGGTTCTAATTTTCCAGCAACTCGATTAAAATAACCACAACGATACCAATGTTCGGATTGGTGTTTTTGTAAGTCATTTTTTGACCAAACTTTTAAAGATAAATCTGTGTTTGAGCAACCAGCAAGAATGGATAAAATAAATTGGTGATCACGTCCTTCCCAATGTACACGAATTAATATATCTAACTGTGCTCTTCCTCGTCCACTATCTAAGTCTTCTTGTCCATAATTTTTAGGATTTTCTGTACCAAGTAAGCTAATAAGGCTGGTAAAAGTATTAAATACAGTAGTTTTACCAAATCCATTTGGTGCTACAAGCATATAAAAATTACATGGTTGACCATTTTCGTGTACAAAGTTTATTTCATAAGGGTTGGTGAATGGGCCAATATTTTCTAGGGTTAAGGCTATTGGTCGGAATTCATAGATGGTCATAGGCTTATTTTTGGTTAAATGGTGAATAGCGATTTGAATATCATATCTGCTAACATACGCTGCGAGACATGGAGAGGCGAAGCCGAAGTCGAGTAGTCCGCAACTAGATGAGAGTTCTGAAATTTGAAGAAATAGTTAAGCGAAGCTAATTAAGTGCGGAGTCGCCCGATGAGACCTGACTATAGCTTGTTTCGCTGAAAAATTGATTAATTCACGGAATATGGGTATTCCGTGAAATTTCTGTGAAACTTCTTTAAAATATTGAGGTAGTTCGTTTCCTCACCACCTCATACAAGCCATCTATTTAAAACAAGCTTCAATTGGTAATGCAATTCCTTCTATATCATTAAACGGTTTAGTTGGTATATCTGCTTCTTCAATAATTTCACATTTTTTGGCATCAAAGGTATGAATATTGAAACTTTCATCATTATTTATGCCTATTAGCAAAAAACCATCTGGCATCATTTCAAGAGCTTCAGTTTCGCCAAGCAGATTAGGACATGTTTTTAACTCTTCTGCTTCCATATCATATATTAAGAGTTTGGTATCTGAAGAACCATAAAAGATGGTATGACCTTCATCTTGACTTAATGTTAATCCTTCTATTGGTTCGTTATAGGGTTCTCTTAAAGTACCTATACCAGTTGTTAAATCAATGGTAATTAAGCCATCATCTTTTGCCCATGCCCATAATGTACCATCGGGACTAAATGCGAGGTCTTCGATTTCATTGAAACCGGTGCTACCAACTGATAGAAGTTCACCGGTTTGTCCATCTACAATATAAAGATGTCCTTTATTTTCTTCACTATCATCACCAGAAGCTAAGTAAATAATGCCGGTTATTGGGTCAATGGCAATCGCTTCTAAATCATGTTCTTGGTATAATGGCCCTAGTTTTGTGACCTTGAAATCATCAAAATTAATAGTGAATATTTGTGAGTCATTAAGTCCTTTATCCTGACAGCCTGACAAAAGTATAAAAAAAGAGCATAATAGGTTTAATTAACAACCTAAAACAGACATAAATAAAAAATGAAAATCCTTGACCCATTATTAACAACTTTATCAAATTTTCTATCT
>JAUCGL010000141.1 GCA_030378105.1 Candidatus Halobeggiatoa sp. HSG11
TCTTTTATTTTTGCATAAAAAAATACAGAAACAAGCTTTTACGTAAAAATTTATATCAAGTCTCAGTATTTGCAATTATAAATAAGCTAAATAAAATGGGTACTTATAGATGGAAAATTTCACAGCCCCTTATTTTCTGGTACAATAGAAGCTAGATTAAAAATTTGGGGAAATCTTTAAGGAATATAGACTTCCGTAGACATCATGAAATTTCTACAAAACTCATTTGTATGTTAAAACACTGTTTTGATTTGAGAACTAGTAAAACCACGAGTTTGTAAAAAACGCATATGTTTAGCTAGTTCTTTATCATTTTTCGGTGAGTTTGAACCAAATTTTTTTTTATAAACTTGCTGAACCTGTGTTATCCAAAAATCTTCATTGCCATTTAACTGTTCAGAAACTAAATCACCGGTTATTCCACGTTGCCGCAACTCTTGCTTAATTCTTATTGGGCCAAAACCTTTTTTAGTTCTATAACGTATATAACTTTCCGCAAATCGTTCATCTGATAATAATCTGTCGGTGCGTAACTTGGATAATACTTCATCAACAACATTCTCTATAAATCCCTTGCGAATAAGTTTATTTTTTAACTCCAAACAAGCATGTTCTCTTCTGGCTAAATAATCCATAGCACAATGTCGAGCTTGGTTATGTGAAGATGGTTCAAAATCTCTCATATATTTTTAAGCTTTTGAAAATAGTTAAGTATATTTTGAATATAACGGATTCCAATAGATTGATTTATCAAGAAAATCCGTTATAAACAATAACAATTAATTCACCTCAAGACTATCAGAATTATAAACAATGGTTCCATCCGCTAGACGATAACCAAAATAAAAATTCTGTGTACCATCGAAATAACCATTATATATCTGAATTTCAACCGGTTCATCTAGTTCATTTATAGTCAGGAAAGGTATCAAACTATCAATCTGTCCATCCCAAGCGATTTGTTCCCCAACAGAATTTAACATAACAAAACCATTTGAACTAGCTATAACAATTAATATATCAATAGCTTGGTCAATATGTTCTGGAGCAACTGTTATCCGCCCTCGCACATCTATCAAATCAGATGGATTAGCATTAACATTTATACCAAAAGAACCGCCATTTTTAGTAATTCCACCAGCAAATTTAGCATCTGGAATTTCTGTAATATTAATAACTGCAAGATTATTCAAAGCAATTAAAGTTGGTAAAACCTGTACGCCATTACCAAAAGTAACATTATCGCCTACAATTGAATTTGGCTCTATAATAACACAGGACAGATTGCTATTAGCTGCAATAACAACATTTTGTAGTCTAGCTGGGTTGGTACAATCACCTTGAATATTACCAGCAATTGTACCGTTAATAATTTTAGCGTAAGCTGCTAATTGTACATCTTGAATTTCACCAATTGTACTGTTGTTATGAACTGTGCCAGCCAGCGTTCCACCTATCAAGGAAGCACCAACAAACTCAAAATCAGCAATAGTGCCAGCATTTTTAATATAACCAGAGAACTTACCACCAGTAACAATAGTCCCTGACTGAATACTAACTTGTGAAATTAATCCTTGATTATCAATATTGCCAGCTAATTCGCCACCTGAAATACTAGCATTTTCTCCTAAAATAACATCAGTTAGGACTTGCCAATTATTACTGCAAACTCTATTGATAGTATCATTTGAAGAACAACCGTTATTAATAATAAGTTGGCCAGTAGTTGAAGCATGAGAATGAACTGCCGAATTATTTGTATCAGAATTTGGTTCAGAATTATCATTAACTGTAGCTTCTGAATTATAAGAATCTGAATCGTTATTGGTAGCGTCAATTACAGAACCAGCCGAGTTTTCTAAATGAGAGTCACCAGTCATTTCAGGTGTTGTCGCATCGTCTGAAGCTATATCATCATATGAAGCAATAACACCTTCCATTTGAGCAACAATTTCAATTTGCATTGAAGTTTGTACTTTAGAATCAGCCTGAGAAGTTGCAGTTATAACTATAGTATCTGTACCAAGCTCTGTTGGTAAAGTAACGTCTAATATCAAACTTTGTGTACTTAAACCAGAAACTGAAACTTTATTTGCAGATTGCACATTCCAAGCAGAATTGATTTGAATATCATAGGTATCTGACTCAATACCATTATTAGCCAAAGTTAAAGCAATTGGTATAGTTGCACCAACTTGGCCAATGAATGTGCCAGAACCAGTTAAAGATACATAACGCAATGTTTTACTTGGCCCAAATACAATTTTTTCAGCTTGGATTAAATCGGACAGAATAACATCTTCATCCAACAAAATATTATCAGCAAAAATATATACTTGACCATCAGCCCGTAAGATAGTTTTGCTACTACCAGTGAAGTCAATAATTCCATTTTCACCAACAGCTAAAGTTATATCACCAGTTGCTGTTACCACAGTTCCAGATAGATTACTTAGATTAAGCGTCCAATCATTACCGCCATAAATAGCAATGTCGCCACCATCTACCACAGTTTTGCCACCAGACAGGTCAATCACGCTTGGTTCAATCCGAACCCAACCATCGGCACTGTTACTACAACCAGCTTTCCCAGCTTTGTGGATACCACCGTTTAAGTAAACATTAGGCAATGATACCAGCCATAAATTACCACCAGCACCACCAGTTTGTGAATCACTGTTACATTGACCACCGTCACCAGCTCGAACTATAGCACCATTTTGGTTGTATAAATTACCTGAACCACCGAGTTTACCCCAAATCTGAGCTATACCACCTTTCCCAGCAATACCCTTTTCATCACTTAACAAACTACCGCCATTACCAGCTTGGATAGTACCTTTATTAGTTGTATTACGACCTAATACGATAGCATCACCACCATTACCAGCTTGGATATCAGAATTGCCACCATTACCAGCCGCTATTATTCCAGTATTTAAAATTGGGCCACCAGAAGAATAAGAATACCACCATTGGTCACCAGCTTTGTCATATTTGTTGATGCTGGTTGCAACTTTAAGAACAACACTAGCACCTAACTTGGAATCAGCACCATCCTTACCAATTATCTCACCTTTATTTTCAATATAATCAGTTGCTTGAATTTCTAATGGAGTACCTTGCGAATCTTGGCTTTCCAATTTACCATCAGGGCTGACACATAAAGCTTTAACTTTGGCAAAGTCTAAACCAGTTATTATGTGGTTAATAGCTACCACATCATTTTCATTAGGAATTCTAGCTAAATCCCAACTTGTTGTCGCATCCCAATGACCATTATTATTACTAGAAATGGTTACGTTATCAGTTGCACAATCGGCCGGTTCTGAAACTGTGCCACTTAATGCAATATTGTTATCATCAGCATTGGAATATACAATCAAATCACTTTGTTTGGGGCCGGCTGATAAAGTTGGTTGGAATTGAGCGTTAATTTCACAAGTTTCATTTGGTTGCAGGATACCTCTATATTTACAATCCCAATCGTAGGCTTTGAACTCATTGGCATCTGTACCAGTTAAGCTAATGGAATCAATTTGCAGGTTAATATTACCAGTATTTTCAACAGTAAATGGTTGATATTGATAGCTTCCTCTACCAAGAACTATATTGCCAAAATCATGACTATTTGGAGTAATATTAATTCCAGCTTGACCATCTGATACAGCTTCGGCAATCATTGGAATAGGGTAATAATTGATACTTGGATCATTAAATTGCCATTGTAATTTTGCATCTTTAACTCCTTCCGAAGTTGGTTTGAATACCACAGTAAATTGACAAGATGAGTAAGTGCTATCTTCCCAGCCACCATAGTAACAGTTAAGATTTTTAAGACTAAATTCATCAGCATTATCACCAATAAATTCAATCTCTTTTAAATCAAGTGAACCACAACCTTGAATCCAAGTATGAACGTTTTGTACCAAAGCAACTTTGCCTCCAGTAGCTTCAATACCAAAATCTAGTTTTCTTGGATAAAAATCGACATAACGACGTGCATTATTATTGGCACAACTTGAACCCTGTAAATTTATTTCAAATACTGGATTATCCGAGTCGTTAGAATTGATGGATAGTATTGTTGTTTGGAGTAAATCTGACTCAGAGGTAAATTGTACTGTTAATTCACAGCTACCATCTGTACTTATCCATTGCTTGGAACAGTTTTCTTCCACAACGGCGAAACTATCGGTATTATCAATTGTTATATCTTGTATGTATAAACCACCTTTACCAGTGTTAGAGACTGTTATGGTGCGATTGCTAGAATTATTTTCACTGGCGGTAAATTCCAATTCCGTTGGATAGACATGCATATTGGGGTAGCTAACATTAAGTTGAAAATTGGCATAACAACTCATATTTTTTTCTATAGTTATCGTGGTTCTGCTGCTTGAACTGCTACAATCACCACTCCAACCAGAAAAACTATAACCATCATTTGGGGTTGCGGTTAGGGTTATGTTAGTGTCAATATAATAATCTTCGGTACAATCGTTACCACAGTCGATACCAGTACTAGTTATACTGCCACTATTATTAGCACCAACATTTAAGGTGTAAATTGGTAATAAGTCAAAAGTTGCGGTACAGGATTTGTTGCTAGTTATAGTAAAGTCGCTAATACAATCTGTCCATTTAACAAATTTTGAACCAGTATCTGGGGTTGTCGTTAGAACAACTTCAGAGTTATTTAAATAATCTTCAGTACAATCAGTACCACAGTTTAATCCATCATCAACTCCAGTGGTTGCGGTTACTGTACCCGTGCCGGTCCCATCAAGAATCATGGTTAAAGTTCGATTAGGTGCAGTTGTGAAATTGGCGGTACAGGTTTTAGCACTATCCATTGTTACCGTTATGGAATCAATTGTATCGCTACAATCACCAGTCCAACTGTCAAATGTAAATCCAGAGTCTGGAACAGCCAGTAAGTTAACTTGGTTACCATTAAGGTAGTCATTATTACAGGTTGTGCCACAGTCAAGCAAATTGCCATCTATAACTGTGCCATTGCCAGTTTTATCAATTGTGAGAGTATATTGAGCCGCATCGGTAGTAACTATTAGGTCTTCGATACCACATACTGGGTTATCAATTGGTACATATGGAGTTGTGTTTGGATCAATACCTAGTTGGCTATCAGAATTATCTCCCACACCACATAAAGTTCCGTCTGCTCTTAGTATTAATTTATAACCTACTCCATTATCATCAATAGAAATTACATTATTCCAATCACTATTATCACCGATAGAAATTACATCATTCCAATCACTTACTTGAACAGCAGGTGTATATGTAAGATATTGATTATTAGCTAAATACCATGACCATGTATAAAGTTCTCCATTATTTGTTAAAACCAAAATAATTCCAGATGGTAAATCCGCTTCCATACCTTGATAATTTCGAACTTTATTTACATTAGAAACACCATCAATTCTAGTACTAAAAATGGTATAAGTTTGATTAATTTCATCCCAACCATATTGTAAACTATAAAATTCATCTGTTGCCGTTACTGCAAAAGGAAATGAATTGTTTGATGATGTTATTTCGGTAAATTGATTAAAACCAGAAACTATTGAATGATTAAAATTAATAGATGTGTTCCCGTAGTCATCATTCCAGTAATAGATAGTTTGATTTTCACTTAAACCAAAATACATACCACTGCAATCTTCTGTCGGAAAGCAATAAACTTTAGTGATTTTTTCTGGTATTGTTAACTTGGTAAAATTTGCTAAATCATCTGTAGGACTCATATAAATTTCACCTGTTTCAGTGAGTATAAGTGGATTCATACCATTAGCAAATATTTGATTAGCATTAGAAATTGTAGCTCCAAATTCATCTTTAATTAAAACAGCTAGACCGTAATCATTTGAATCCCAATCAAAGCGATATACTTCGCCACTGCTAGTCAAAGCTAATCTCATAATAGGGATAATTTTAATTTTAGAGCCACCTCCCATAATAGGGGTAATTTTAATAGAACCACCTCCACCACGGGTTATACTAGTAATATTCGATAAATTCTGATTAGATTCATCCATAATAGGGATAATTTTAATTTCAGAGCCACCTTTAATTTCATCATAATACTCGTAAATAGAAAATCCATTACCAGTATTAGTAATTGCAAAAAATACCTCATAACTATAAATTTTTGCATTGTTTATTAATGCAGTCATTTGTGTAACAGAATCGCTTTTACTATAATAAATTTTTGCATTGTTTAATTCAGGAATTTGTGTAACAGGATAGTCACCATAACCACCAAAACTGAAAACAGTACCAGTATTAGTCAATGCTAAATTAAATACCCCGCCTATAAAGATATTTTTAACATCAGATAAACCTTCTACTTGTACTGGATTAGCTTTGTTTAGTTCCTGTGTATTAGAAGGTTGCCAAGTAAAAACATTACCAGTAGATGTAATGGCAAAAATTTCTGGATTGTCTTGTTCTCCTATAATAGATTCAACATTATCTAAAATAACTGCATTAGGTTGTATTGGAGTTGCAGCATTACCATCAAGCTGTACCGGTTCAAATGACTGTCCACCAAATTGGAATAACACACCATCACCTCTTAACGCTAAAGAATAAGACTGGTCATTGTTAGAAAAAGTATAAATGGTAGGTTCAACCGCAAAAGTAGTTGATATACTGATAAAACTAAGAATGAAACTCAGAATAATGCTTTGAAGAAATGACAAACAGTTGACAGGATGTTTCTTATATTGATTGGTTAACATAATTAAGCTCCTTATTGTATTGAAATAACCAATAATGGTTTTTGATAAAGTTTTTAAACTAACTCACCTAAAATTATTGATTAAAATTAATTAAAAGTCAATATTATTTGTAATTTCTAACTCACGAGTCTCTTGCAAAATTATTTCACGGAATGATTGACTTATTGAAATTTTAGTTTTTTATATTTTATCTTAAAACTGGATGCCGATGAATTGTTGAAGCAGGAGATAAGGAAGTATAGAAAAATACGGAATAATAAGAGCAATAGCATTGACTATTATACTAAAAAACCTGCCAATATCGTTGACAGGTTTCTTAATTCAACTATTTACAAAGGTATTTTAGAACGCAAAATATGCTCAACTAAATTTTGCACAGTAGCATCCATAACCTCTAACAATGGAGCTGGATAAATACCAAATAATAAAACCATAGCTGCTAACACACTCAAAATTAACAACTCTCGCTTATTAATATCCTGCAAAGCAGCAACTTTGTCATTGCCAATCTTGCCAAATATCACCCGTTTAACCATCCATAGAGTATATGAAGCTCCTAAAATCATAATAGTAGCTGCGGCAAAAGCAATCCAGAAATTAGCTTGAAAAGATGCAATTATCACCAAAAATTCGCCGACAAAACCTGAAGTTGCTGGCAATCCAGCATTAGCCATCGCAAACAGTACAACAAACATTGCAAATCTAGGCATAACATTAGCAACACCGCCATAATCAGCTATTTGACGACTATGCATACGGTCATACAAAACTCCAACGCATAGGAACAAAGCTCCAGAAATAAATCCATGCGAAATCATTTGCACCATACCACCTTCCATCGCCATAACTCCGCCATCTATCGAGCCAGTATTTTTGTAAATCATAAAGCCGATAAAGAAACCTAAAGTCGCAAATCCCATATGCGAAATAGAGGAATAAGCGATAAGTTTTTTCATATCTTTTTGTACAATGGCTACAAACGAAATATATACTATAGCAATTAGCGACATAGCAATTATCAGCCAATCTAATTTACTACTTGCATCCGGCGTTATTGGCAAGCTAAAACGTAGGAAACCATAACCACCCATTTTTAACATAATAGCAGCTAAAATAACTGAACCACCAGTTGGAGCTTCAACGTGAGCATCTGGCAACCATGTATGCACTGGCCACATTGGAACCTTAACTGCAAAAGCAACAAGAAATGCTATGAAAATCCACATTTGTGCTTCTAAAGGAATTGGTAAGGTATGGTAGTCTTGAATTGCAAAACTGTTAGCTTGGAAATAAAGATACAATAATGCAATTAACATTAATACTGAACCAAAAAAAGTATAGAGGAAAAACTTAATAGTTGCATAAATTTTATTTGGTCCGCCCCAGATACCAATGATAAGGAACATTGGAATAAGCATAGCTTCCCACAATACGTAGAACAAAACAGCATCTAATGCAGCAAAGACTCCATTAATAAGCCCTTCCATAATCAGAAATGCGGCCATGTATTGTGATATTTTATCTTTGATAACTTCCCAACCAGCTAATATGATCAATACACTGGTAAATGTTGTTAGTATTATCAAAGGCATAGATATACCATCTACACCCAAATGATAGTTAATTCCGAATGCTGGAATCCAATTAACTTTTTCAGTAAATTGCATCGCAGCAGTTGTGGTATCAAAGGCAAAGAATAATGGCAATGATAACAAAAATGTTAATAATGAGATGATTAAAGCAATAGGACGTACCAATGATGCTTGTTTGTCTCCTATAATAAGTATCCAAACACCACCTAAAATTGGCAACCACATTAATATACTTAGCAATGATAAGTCAGTAAACATTCTGCGTTTCCTTAAAAAATTTAATATGGAAGTTAAAATAGCATTAATGGTACGATTTTGCAATTACCGTCTGTTATCCAGTTATAAAAGTAGTTGAAAATTACCTGTTATTCGACTATCAAGTTTTTATTGTGATAATGAAATCCAAATAGACGCAAGCATCGCATTTCCAGCTAAATAATCGTCAAATATTACGGATAATTGGAGTATTCTTAAAGTAAGGAACGTGCATGAAAGTTGAATTAAGACCTGACAGGTTTCCAAAACCTGTCAGGTCTAGTTGTCGATTTTATGTATGTTCCTAATTTTCTCGTTCCCATGTGCTACATCACTGCCATTTGCGTTAAGGGCAACCATAAAGGATTTGCCCCTACGTTAAATGATTATTTGTAGGGGTTATTTCTTGTGGTTACCCCAATCAATCTCCTTAACTTAATGGCAGTGATGTGCTACATGGGAATGCAGGAACACCGCACTGCGGTGCGAATATAGTTAGTATGATATTACATACACGCTCCGTAGCACGGAGATTCGGCAAAAGAAGACCTGACAGGTTTCGCAAACTTGTCAGGTCTGAGAACTTTTATTTTTCTGATGTGTTCGACCTTCTTAACACAAATAGCAGTAACCTAACAGAAATTCCCACTTAAGAAACTATAGTTTGAGCAAATCAAGCTAACTGTAATAAAAATCCAACTAGTAAAATATCCGCTAAATATAAACAAATTGTTACTATAAATGGCGAAAAATCAATACCATAATCTTGTAATGGCTTAACCCAATTACGTGCTGGTTGTAATAAAGGTTCATTTAAATAATATAAAACATTACTAATAGGATTATAACTACCGTGAGGAGTTACCCAACTTAAAATTACCTGAACCAAAATAGAAAATATAAAAATATAAATTATTAAAGACAGAATATTTGCAGTTGATAAAATAAACAGTCCCCACAGGCTAATAGGTTTACTCCATAATAAAGAAACTAAAGTCCATTCCAACATTTTTAACAACAACATCAATATAATGGCAGCAATATCAACATTTTTCCAACCCGGAATAAAAGTGTATAACACCTGCAAAGGAGGATTAGTTAATTTTAACAACAACTGTAACAATTGATTGCCACGAAAACTAACTTGCATAAGTGTCAATAAAAAACGTAACATCAGCAATAAAATGTAAAGACCAAATATAGTATTGATTAAAAAAATTAGAGCTTGAATAAACGGATTTATCACGTCATTTCTCTCCAAATTGTTTTGCTAACGCAATTGAACGCTGTTTAGCCGATTGTAGAGCCTGATCAAATAGGTTTTGTAATCCTCCATTTTGTAAAATATCAATTGCTTGTTCAGTAGTTCCACCCTTAGAGGTGACTCGTTCCCGTAAAGTTGCAGCATCTTCATGACTTTCTAATGCCATTTTAGCCGAACCAAAAGCAGTTTGTAAGGTCAATAAACGAGCACTTTCCTGTGGCAAACCTAAACTAACAGCAGCTTTTTCCAATACTTCCATCATCAAAAAAGCATAAGCAGGTCCACTTCCTGAAAGAGCTGTTACAGTATCCATTTGCTTTTCATCTTCTAACCATAAAGTTAAACCAACTGCTCGTAAAATGCTTTCAGCCAACTCTTTTTGTTCATTATCTACATGCTTGCCAGCAAACAATGCTGAAGCACCACTACGCACTAAAGCTGGAGTATTAGGCATGACTCGTATTATAGGTATAGAATGCTCCAATCCTAACCAGCGTGCTATATCGTCAATTCTTATTCCAGCAACAATACTAATAAATAATGGTGGGGTTGATGATATAGTGATAGCCTTAGCAACTTCTGGTAATATTTGTGGTTTAACTGCCAATACAACAATGTCTGCACCGTCTAATGCTTGATAATTATCGGTAAAACATTGTATCGCAAATTGACTGGCAAGTGGTTCAGAACTTGGATCAGCAACTCGCAAGTTTTCAGCAACAAATCCGGTATCAAGCAATCCTCCAATTAAACTGCTTGCCATATTGCCGCCACCGACAAATGTTATAGTACTGTCTTTCATAAAAATTACTCGTAAATATAATCATTAAAGTAAATCTCCATACAAGGAGACTTAATGTACAGTTTTAGCCTCGGCTCTATTTAAAGTAGATATTTAAACGGAATTTTTAAATTTTAAGCCATAATAAGTGGGATTGCAAATTTACATATATTTATCATATTTTATGCTGTTAAACTAAACAATCACACTCTCATTTTTAATTTTTTTGGGATTGACAAATTCAATAGTTCAGACATTTTAACATATAAATAACTCCATAATTACACATTGTATCAAAATCTAACCAAGACTCGTAATTACATCAAATTTATCAACATTGCTGCCATAAAGTTTTTTGAGCTTTGTTTACACTAGACATTTTATCTTAAATAGTTTCTAATATGTCCTAAGAACTCTTTCCGAAAATTTATAAGATTATTTGAATAAATCTATATTAAAATGCCTAAATCCCATAATATTCTTTTACTTGCTATTAATTTAACTAGTCGTTGTAATCTTGCTTGCCAACATTGTTATTTAGATGCAAATACTTTACAACATGGTAATTCTAACGAGTTAACAACCACAGAAATATGTTACCTATTAAATAATATTGCTCAACGTAGCTCAGAAACAATGATTGTGTTGACCGGTGGTGAACCTTTAATACGCAATGATATAGAAACATTGATAAAACAAGGTGTTCAGATTGGATTAACTATGGTTATTGGAACCAATGGCATGTTATTGACTGAAAAACGAGTATTATCATTAAAAAATGCTGGACTTTTGGGAGTTGGTATAAGTTTAGATTCACTCAATTCAAGCTATCATGATAAATTAAGAGGACAGCAAGGAGGTTGGAATAAAACCATGATTGGCATTGAAAATTGTCGTAAACATAACTTATCTTTTCAACTTCATTTTTCAATCACAGACGATAACGCCGATGAATTACCAGCGATGATTGATTTTGCTCGTAAAAAAGGTGCAATGGTACTTAATATATTTTTTTTAGTCTGCACTGGGCGTGGCAGATTTATGTCAAATATTAATCCAACTCGTTACGAAGAAATTTTAATTTATTTAATTGATATTCAATCCAAAATTCAAGATTTAATCATTCGTCCTCGCTGTGTCCCCCATTATAAACGTATTGCTCATCAACGCCAACCAGATTCATTTTTAAACAAAATAAGTGGGATGGAAGGAGATGGTTGTATTGCTGGTATTCATTATTGTCGCATAACACCAACGGGCGGTATAACAGCTTGTCCATATATTCCACTTGAAGTAGGCAATATTCGCCAGCAATCTTTTTGGGATATTTGGGATAATGAATTTGCTGAATTAAGAACTCCTAAATTACAGGGCAACTGCGGAAACTGTGAATATCAAAAGTTATGTGGTGGTTGCCGAGCTCGTCCTGTGGCAGCCGGTGATAGCTTAATGGATGCAGATAAATTATGTACCTATCAACCTCAAGGCAAGCCTGTCATTCAACCTTTGCTTAATTTAAATGTACAATGGAGTCCAGAAGCAGAACAACGGATAACACGAATTCCAGCTTTTTTGCGTAAAATGGTGAAAAAACGAGCAGAAGCTTATGTAGCTGGTTTAGGTGAATCTTTGGTGACACCAGAACATTTAAAAACCCTATCAGCTAGGCGTTTTGGTGGAAAGCCAAAAATATAATGATTACTGATTACATAAGTCCCAAGCAACAAATGTAGGGTGGATAGAATGAAATGAAATCCACCATTTTGAAGGTTCGGTGGGTTTCCACTTCGTTCCTACCCACCCTACATAATATATTTTCATTTCAAATACTTAAATGCTTATGTATAACGATGAGACGAAACGTTGGGAACGAGATAAAATATTTACACAAATTTATTAAATTGAAAAATACTATAGCATTTCCCAATTAAATAGACTACAGT
>JAUCGL010000142.1 GCA_030378105.1 Candidatus Halobeggiatoa sp. HSG11
AATTAATTCTTGACTTGTCTCAACTGCTTGTTTTTTTTGAACATCATTATACCTTCATCAAAAGTTTTTTTATGCTATAATATTCATTATATCACACAATAACTTATCCTTAACTTAATGGCAGTGACTTGAGCGAGTGGGAACTATAAAAATAAAATAATTGTGTTAATATTAATTAAGTTACAGTAAAATCCAAAACTCTAATTCCAGACAAATCAACCTGATTACGAATCTGCCAAAGCTCAAAATTATCCTGCATAATTAACCAGCTTTCTGGAGTACGACCAAGTACTTTAGATAATCTTAAAGCCATTTCTGGAGATAAAGAACCTTTCTCATTAATAATCCGACTGAATATTGAAGTTGAAACTCCTAAATGTTCAGCTAGATTACGACAGCTAATACCATACGGTTCCATATAAATTGATTTAATAAATTCACCTGGATGTGGTGGATTATGTTGCATGGACATTAGTGATAATCCTCATAATTTAAAATGTAAGCATTTCCATCTCGAAACTCAAAAGTAATACGCCAATTACCACTTACAGATATAGCCCAAATTCCAGAACGATTACCTTTCAACTGATGTAATGTAAAACCAGGAAGATCAATATCTTCAATTATTTGAGCGGTATCTATTGCAGCAAGTTGCATTCTTAGTTTATTACCATGTTTAGCTTGAATTCCAGATGTTTTACCAGCTTCAAAAAATTTCTTTAATCCTTTGTGCTTAAATGACTTAATCATATATTTTAATTGTATAACAATACCATTATTTAATTAGCAGGGTAGGGTCGGTGTAATGAAATGAAATCAACCAAATATAAATCTAATTAATAATTTATGTATTTTTTATATCATAATGGTCACTTAACGCTTTGCTCCACCGCCCCTACAAAACTTCCTATTCAAATCAACCATTTCAAATAGACAGTTTTTTATGTAACAGAATCAAGTTATAATTAATTTATAGTTGTTTGCTGAGCAACGACAAAATGTTGCACATTCTACCCGGATAATTTCACAACCCTTGCTCCCATTCAGCCGCTTTCTTCACACGCTTTTCACGCAACCGTTCAGCATCCTCCAAACTCAGCTCCTTTGGCTCACCTGGTACTTGATATTCAGGAACAATCCGATCCCTTGGAGGCAATAAAAACTGTTCATAAGACGCTTTAGGTAAATTTTTAAATTCATACAAATAGAAAGCTTCAACTTTCTCACGAGCCCAATCCGTTTTTTTAAGAAACTTCACACTAGAAGCAATACTTGGATTATTCTTAAAACAATTGATATTTAAATAGGCAAAAAGAATCTCAAAACCATAGTGATTTACTATTTCAATCAATATATTTTTTAAACCAACACCATGCAAAGGATTATTCTTATAGTTAATTTCAGTACTCATACTTATCTCCGGTCAAAATGTTTAAATTGTAACATTATTAACATATTTACTCTTGCTCACACCCACGCTTTTTGTTACCAAAATCTATATAGTTGCAACCAACAACAAAATTTCAATATTTCAAGCTATGTTAGGGACTAATTAATAATGTATAGGACTTACGCATTGACAAGACAAATATTTAATGAAACCGTTTAAATGCCGAAATATCGTTCCCAAACTCTTGTTGGGAACGCCCTGCCAAAAAGCTCCGCGTCATTAACAATGATATATTTTATCTCAATCAAAGCAGAACTATAAACGGCATTGTGTTCCCAAACAGGAGTTCTCATCGTTATACATAAGTCCCAAGCAACAAATGTAGGGTGGATAGAATGAAATGAAATCCACCATTTTGAAGGTTAGGTGGGTTTCCACTACATAATATATTTTCATTTCAAATACTTAAATACTTGTGTATAACGATTAGACAGGAGTTTGGGAACAACAATAATTTATAACTATATTATTTATAAAAATTAATATTTTTTAGCTTTTGTCAATGCGTAAGCCCTATTAATAGTGTAATACAAAAAAATATCAAATTAAAGTTCTGTGTCACCTCCCTACCTGATTTTTTAATCCCACACAAAACGATATAATCAATAAACAATTTATGCTATGATATTTAAACTAACGATTGATATTATGCAAACTGACTCTGATATAAATATTTATGAAAATAAGACTA
Source organism: Candidatus Halobeggiatoa sp. HSG11 (assembly GCA_030378105.1). GTDB lineage: Bacteria > Pseudomonadota > Gammaproteobacteria > Beggiatoales > Beggiatoaceae > DRQV01. Next base: position 2,142 of record JAUCGL010000142.1, read on the forward strand.
ATTAACGGTAGTCCTGCAATATTGTAGTGTTAAACCTAGTAGTTTTTTTGAAGCTATAGTTTTTCAGATAAATAATTTCACTTAAAACCTACGAGGTTTCCAAAACCTCGCAGGTTTCACACGAATGTATTTTTATGTAGGACTACTTAATTAACAACTTATTCTTAAATAAAATGAAAATCTGCATAAAATCAATCGGCAAACATAAATTTTACTTTTAAGGTTGACAAAATAATGACAGCAAATGTTGATATCAATCAACGCCCAGACCCAGATCAAATTCTAGTTGATATAGCAAACTATGTAAGTAATTACGAAATTAACTCTTCCGAAGCTTATAACACAGCTCGCAATTGCTTAATAGACACTTTAGGCTGTGGTTTATTAGCACTAAGATTTCCTGAATGTACCAAATTATTAGGCCCATTAGTACCCGAAACTACAGTTAAAAATGGAGCCAGAGTTCCCGGTACTAACTATGAAATGGACCCAGTTAAAGCCGCATGGGACATAGGATGTATTATACGATGGTTAGATTTTAACGATACTTGGTTAGCAGCAGAATGGGGACATCCTTCCGATAATTTAGGAGGAATCCTAGCAGTTGCTGACTACCTTAGCAGAATTAATATAGCTAATGGCAAAGCACCATTGGTGATGCAAGATGTGTTGACGGTAATGATAAAAGCTCATGAAATTCAAGGAGTTTTGGCATTAGAAAATGCCTTCAATCGAGTTGGCTTAGATCATGTTGTATTAGTTAAAATTGCAACTACCGCAGTTGTTAGTAAAATGTTAGGAGCAACTACTGAGCAAACAATTGATGCTTTATCTCTAGCTTGGGTTGATGGCCAATCATTGCGTACCTACCGTCATGCCCCAAATGCTGGTTCACGGAAATCATGGGCTGCCGGTGATGCAACTTCTCGTGGAGTGCGTTTAGCTATGATGACTATGCAAGGTGAAATGGGTTTACCATCTGTATTAACAGCTCCAGTTTGGGGTTTCAATGATGTGTTATTTGGTGGCAACTCCATGCAAATTAAGCAAAATTATGGTAGTTATGTGATGGAAAATATTTTGTTTAAAATTTCCTATCCTGCTGAATTTCATGCTCAAACTGCGGTTGAATGTGCCTTAAAACTCCATCCACAAATAAAAGACCGATTGGACGAAATTGATAAAATTGTATTAACAACTCAAGAATCAGCTATTCGTATCATTTCCAAAGTTGGGCCATTGGCTAATCCGGCTGATCGAGATCACTGTTTACAATATATGGCGGCGGTTGGTTTAGCTTTTGGTGAGTTGACGGCAGAACATTATGAAAATAGCTTTCATGCTAACAATCCAATCATCGACAAATTGCGTGATAAGATGGAAGTGCAGGAAGATAAACGTTATTCGCAGGAATATTTAGATTCTGATAAACGCTCAATTGCTAATGCCATTCAAGTATTTTTCAAAAATGGAGATAAAACTGAAAAAGTTGTGGTTGAATATCCAGTTGGACATCGTAGACGTAGGCAGGAAGGAATTACATTGTTAGAACAGAAATTTTATGCTAATTTACAGACTCGTTTTCCAGAATGGCGTTGTACAAAAATAATGAATTTGTGCAAAAATCAAGAACAACTAGCCAATACTCCAGTTAATGAATTTATGGAACTACTAGTTATGGCATAAGTCCTTAACGCAACAAACTTTCTAGGGAAAAACCCTCTCGTTTCAACAAATCACGTAAACGTTTCATTGCTGTCATTTGGATTTGGCGAACTCTTTCCCTAGTTAGACCTAGCTCCTCTCCTATTTCTTCTAAAGTATATTCTCTTTCACTACCAATTCCAAATCGTCTTTGGATAACAATATTTTGTTTGTCACTTAGACGTGATAATAAGGATTTAATATGTTTCATAACATCAGAATCTTGCAACATTAACATTGGGTCTAAATTAAATTCATCTGGGATATTATCAACTATGGATTTTTCAGAATCATTGGTACGCTGACCATCCATTGATATAGCTCGTTCATTCCATTTGAAAAGTTTTTCAATATCTGCTGGTTTTTTATCCAATGCTTTCCCAATATCTTCAGTAGTTGCTTCACGGCCTAAATTAATTGATAAAGTATGGGCTGCTTGTAAACAGGCATTAATTTCTTTTAACACATGGATTGGCAAACGAATAGTGCGATTTTGATTCATAATTGCACGTTCGATTGATTGTCTTATCCACCAAGTTGCGTATGTCGAAAAACGGAACCCTCTTTCTGGATCAAATTTATCGACAGCTCGCATTAAACCTATATTGCCTTCTTCAATTAAATCAAGTAAAGCTAAACCTCTACCAAGATAATGACGAGCAATTTTAACCACTAGCCGTAAATTAGCACTAATCATTTTATTGCGAGCTATACTATTACCTTTTTGAATAAGTCGAGCATATTTAATTTCTTCCTCTGCGGTTAAAAGTTTAGAATTACCGATTTCTTTTAAATAAATACGAGTGGCATCTAGGTCTTTAGCGGCAGCAGCGAACTGTTCTGATTCAACTTGATGTTCCAGTTCATTAAGCGCATCACTTTTTTCAAAATCCATAATTTATGAGGTTAAGGAGGAGGAGTCAAACGTAATATTTGACCAGTATGTATTGAATATGGTCCACCTAAACCGTTCCAAGCAGATAAATTTTCAACTGTTAAACCATGTCTATTAGCTACATTTTCCAAAGTTTCTCCGGGTCTAACTATATAGTTGGTAGCATGATTAACGTTGTATCCCGGATTAGGATTATAATAACCAGTAGTGTAATTAGGATTATAGCTTGGACTAGCATTATAACCTCTCGTATTATAATCTTGCTCATAATAAGTTGAAGTTTCAGCTGGATAGTCATAATTGCTATTGTTAGGAGGCGATACTATCAATTTTCGCCCTATAGAAAGAATATAAGGTTTTGAAAGACCGTTCCACTCAGCAACTGTTTGATAACTATAACCATATTTTCTAGATATCCTATACAAGTTTTCACCTTTGGTAACTATGTGATAACGAGGTTTAAGACGAGCTGGTTGTCGTGTAATTGGTTGTTCAGTAACAGGTGGCGACCATTGTCGTTGTCCAGTAATAGTAGGGCCGGGTGGCCATTGTTGTCTAATGTTATTAAATTGTGGAGGGGTTACTCTTAATTGCTGTCCTATTGGCAAAGTATATGGTGGTTCTAGCCTGTTCCAAGTTGCTAAATCGCCTACACTTATAGAATAAGTTTTAGCAATGTTATACAAATTGTCCCCTTTAACAGCAGTATAATAATCTGGTGTGGATTGAGGATAATGTTGCGGCGGTTGAGGCATAACATTACATATATCAGCAGGAATAATTACATTTTGGCTAGTATATACATTATAAGGGTATGGAATACTATTTATGGAAGCTAATTCCATATGGTTACGACATCCATAAAAATTTGCAATAGTAGCAAGACTTTCCCCCGGCTTAACTGAATGGTTAATTTGAGGTCTTTGACCATGGATAGTACAGGCTTGAAATAGCACCAAACCAGATAGAACAAGGTATAATTTGATGGTAGATTTCATAATGTTTAAAGTATTAGGTAGTGAATGATATTAAGTTGGCAGTCCTTTGCCATTTTGTCCTTTAGACATTTTTCCTAAATTAAGTATACTTACTTAACTGAAGGTTACGCTGAAAGCTTTTATATTCCACCGATTTCATCGGTGGCTATTCACATTCAATCCTTTCAGGATAGTTAAAACAACCCCAACGGGGTTCACACTTGAATAGCCATAGGTGAAATCTATGGAAACTTAATTAATTAAAATACTCTCTGCATCAACCATCAGTTATTTAGGAAAAATATCCTTTATAAAAACTTAATGCAAGATTTGTAACATATGAAAAATCTTACATTAAGAAGTTCAAGATAATCAAGGAGCTATTTTTAATTTCAATCCTGGATAAACATTATAAGGAACTCTAAAATTATTCCAAGTAGCTATAGCGTCAGCTGATACTCCATATTTTTTGACAATTGAGTCTACGGATTCTCCCGGTTGAACTATTATATACTTTGTGGAAGCTGCGGAACCAACTTGTTGAAAATTACCAGTGCTTGGCATCATAGTTGGTGATGAAAGAATCCGCAATTTTTGCCCAATAGACAAAATATAAGGATGTACCAGTTTATTCCAATCAGCTAAATCCTTAACTTGAATAGTATATTTTCTAGCTATACTATATACAGTTTCACTTGCTACAACAGTATGCACAGTTTCACCACCAAATGATGGAGCTAATTGCTTAGGAGCTGCTGGCACTTGCTGTGAAGGAAGAACAGTATTAGCACTAGGAGGGCTGATTCGTAATTTTTCACCTAACCGTAATGGCCGATAAGGTGGTTGTATACCATTCCAAGCTGCTATATCAGCTAAACTAAATCCATAATGTTTAGCAATACGATATAAAGTATCACCTTTTAATACTACATGATGACCTTGACTACCACCGGCATTTGGAACCGGAACTGGTGGTCTAGAAATAGCTGGTGGTGGAAATTTAGCTGGTGGAGTTGTTGGCATAGCTGGTGCTGCACCATTTTTAGAAACTACCAAAACTTGCCCTACACTTAATTGATAAGATTTAGGATTAATATTATTCCATCTAGTCAAATTACTTACTTTTTGTCCATATCTGCGAGATATAGCATATAATGTTTCACCGGCTTGCACGGTATGAGTTTGTTGATTTCGTGATGGAATAGGTGTTGATGGTGTGTTTTGATATGGATTAACTGGAACGCCAGCATTATCGTAATCAGGAGGTAACACAGCATTTTCATTAGGTCCATCCACTCGTAAACGTTGGCCTTTAGCGAGTGCATAAGGTGGAACTAAACCATTCCAATTAGCAACTTCTCGGTAATCACGTCCATATAGTCCAGAAATACCATATAAAGTTTCACCAGCTGCAACAATATGATAGGTTGCAGTATCTACTTCATCTCCAGGAACACCTGGAGTAGTTGGTTGAGGTTGCATAGATGGACAACCAGCTAAAAATGTGACAACTAGTAATACTGTCCATAGTTTGTAATTAAAGTATTGATACATATTTACTCCATTAAAATAAAAATTTCATACACAATTTAAAATTTATAGAATATGGAAATATGAATAACAAACATCTTATAAATCATAGAAATACATATCCTACTAATTTTAACTCAGATAATATAGTACACATCGGAAAAATACTTAAAACATTATTATCAATATAACATCAATATCAAAAGTTTAAGTATATACAACACAAACTTATTATTATCTAGTATAACTCAAAAATTTATGTTAGAGAAATTTAGTTTCATTTAATAGTTTGGGCAATTTTTATATTAATAATATTATATGTAAATAATAATTTGATTTTACAAAGTTTATTTAATTGTATATCCTTGTATATAATAATTTAATATTGATAAAAATTTCTTTTTGAAATGGCTCAAACTATCCAATTATTTATAAACGAACTTTATTAATTAACTCTTTTGGAATTTCCTCAATAAAACGTGAGGGTTTACAAATACTACGTTCACCATAACGAAATCTACTATTACTATGACATAGGTATAAGAACCTACGAGCTCTTGTGATACCAACATAACATAAACGTCTTTCTTCTTCTAAATTAAAATCATCCAAACTGTTTTTATGTGGAAATAATTCTTCTTCTAAACCGCACAAAAATACTACCTCAAATTCCAGCCCTTTAGCCGAATGTAAAGTCATCAATTGCACACAGTCACTGGATTTACTTTGTTTTTCACCAGATTCTAACGCTGCATGGTCAAGGAAACCATTTAAAACTGAAGCGTTGGAATTATATTGCTGTTCAAATTGATGAGCGGCATTAGCTAATTCTGCCAAATTTTCTAATCTACCTTGAGCTTCTTCTTTACCAGATTTTTGATAATGTTCAACCAAATTAATGTCAATAACTGCTTGCTCAATTAATTCTCGCAGTGGTAAGTTTAATTTTGCTATATTTTTAACTAATGTCATAAAACCATGTAAACTACTAGCAGCCCGTTTTTTTAGCTTATCATTTGCAAGAATATTAACAGATACCTGCCATAAGGATATTTTTTGCTGTCTGGCCTCACTGCGTAACATAACTACAGTACGTTCTCCAATGCCACGTTTTGGAGTATTCACGACTCGTTCAAAAGCGGTATCATCATTTCGATTTAAAGATAGCCGTAAATATGCTAATATATCTTTAATTTCAAGGCGTTCATAAAAACGTAACCCACCATAAATTCGATAAGGAATGTTTTTTTGCAACAAAATTTCCTCAAACTGGCGAGACTGAGCGGTAGTGCGGTATAAAATAGCTACTTCCCGTTTTTTACCTTGCCAATTTAAAATTTGTTCCGTAACAAACCAAGCTTCATCAACCTCGCTATAAGCCCGATACAAAGTAATTGGTTCACCGATAGTATGTTCAGTCCATAAATTCTTACCTAAACGATCAGTATTGTTAGCAATTAAAACGTTAGCAGCGTTCAAAATTTTACTTGTTGAACGATAATTTTGTTCTAGTTTTATTAGTTTAGTATCAGTAAAATCCTGTTGTAAATGTTGAATATTTTGAACTTTTGCCCCTCGCCATGAATAAATACTCTGGTCATCATCAAACACTACAAAAAGCTTACCAGTAGTTCCAGCTAATAATTGTAACCATTTATATTGAATATTATTAGTATCTTGAAATTCATCAACATGAATAAATTGAAAACGTTGTTGGTAGTATTCAAGCAAATGCGGATTATCACGTAAAGTTTCATAACATCGCAACAATAACTCACCAAAATCAACTACATCAGACCGTTGACAATTTTCTTCATAATTCTGATAAATTTCAATCATTTGGTTTAACCAAACATCATTTTCATCTGCCGTTAAATTTTTGGCTCGTAAACCTTCATCTTTTTGGGAATTGATAAAATTTTGTATTTTTTGCGGAGAATAAACTTTTTCATCAGCTCCTAAAGCTTTCAATAGTCTTTTGATAGAACGCAATTGGTCATTACTGTCTAAAATTTGAAAAGATTGCGATAATTTAGCATCTTGCCAATGAGTGCGTAAAAAACGATGAGCGATACCGTGAAAAGTTCCAACCCATAAACCTTTAGCTGGTTCATCTAATAAACTGTCAATCCGAGATCGCATTTCATTAGCTGCTTTATTGGTGAAAGTAACCGCTAAAATATTGTGAGGATTGGTTTGACCAGTTGTTATCAACCATGCGATACGATAGGTCAAACATCTTGTTTTACCACTACCAGCACCGGCCAGAACTAAAATATGTTCCAATGAGGCAGTAACTGCGGTAAGTTGTTCTTTGTTAAGTTGTTTAGTTAATTTGGATATGTCCATTATGATAATTATATTAAGAAATAACCTTTATCTTACCAAAATTAATTATTTATTTCGTATTTATTTCTATAGAACACTATTATCATATAGTAAAATTCTTAATAAAAATATACCATTAACATAAATTATATATAATAAAAATGAGTTATAGGATAGATTTGAGAGAACGTGTAGTTAATTATATTGTTAGAGAAAAACATAAGGAAAACATAATAAAAACATTAATATAGTTATAGTATTGAACGAGCATACAGTTATTGTTCCACGCAATGTACTCATCGTTATACATTAAGTCCCAAACAACAAACGTAGGGTAGATAAAATGAAATCCACCATTTTGAAGGTTCGGTGGGTTTCCATTTCGTTTCTACCCATCTCAATAATATACTTTTATTTCAAACACTTAAATACTTATGTGTAACGATGAGAGCAATGTATGAAGGTATTATGAATGCTGATTTGCCATTTACTTTGAAGAATGTTCATAACTAAATGTTTATGTCAGAACAAATAATACTTCTTTTCACAAATCAATTGAAACCGAATCTTTAATTGTTGAGGCAGGATGTCATCTTAATGATTAAGAACTTTCAAACCACCAATAAGACATTCCACCAGCAACTACAGCCGTTAAAATTGGAACCGCAACTACTGTGCCGACTAAAACTCCTCCGGTCATTCCAACCGCTAAACTGGAGCTAGTTAGTACAGTTGTTATGATAATTCCAGCTACCGCACCAGCATAAGTATTAAGTTTAGCAATTTCACAGGCTAACTCATTTTCACAATTACTATACCAATAATTATTCATCAACTTAGCCGTTCCTAAACCAACAACACCACCACCCATAACGGTTAATATAACTGGATTAGTTGCACTTGCACTATAAAAACCTCCAGCCATAAGTCCGCTATTTGTCCAAGTTGAAACGCCACCGGCTACCAACTGTGGAAAAGCAAAAGAACTAGTAGAAATAAAAAATATCAAACTACATAGCCATTTTTTCATGTTAACATTGTTCCCAAGGCAAATCATGAAAACGCCAACCACTAGTAGTACTACGATGATGGTTAGCATCCAACGGCCCTTCAAATCCTTCATCTATATGATAAACATCGGTAAAGCCGTCTTCAATTAAAGCATTGCCAGCTTCCAAAGAACGTCTACCACTACGACAAATCAAAATAACAGGAACTGCACCAATATGACAATTATCGGAATCATAAACAACTCCTCCCAGCATTAATTTACGTACATCAGCTGCAAACCGAGGATTAATTTTCCAGTCTGGTTCGTCAATCCAAGGAATATGAATTGCTCCTTTAGGATGACCTATAAATAAAAATTCCATCTCAGAACGTATATCAAGAAATATGGTTTTAGGATTATCTTGTAACATCTGCCAAGCATCTTGAGGTGAAATAGAAATTACTTTTTCGTTTTCTTCATTATTCATAATTTTAAGTTTAAAAAATGTATAATCGACTTTAAGTTTATCATATTTGAATATGTATTTCTCACATTGAGTGGGTAGTCACGCAGAAGAAAATTGATATATCATTGATTTTCCAAAAAGTTGTAAAATTTCATATCGTAATTCATTAACTCCGTCAATAACATATTGCACCTTATTTTCAGTAAATATTTTAAGGTAATCAACATTTTACAATAATTTTAAAAACCAGCGTAATATTGGATTAGGTAAGGTTTGTCCTTGCTGTTTTTACACAAGCCCACATACGCCTTTCAGCAATCCCATAAACTAGTTAAAGATAACAGCATAATCATCTTTAACCTCATGATATGCCTAGTGCTAGACATCTTTCCTAAATAACTGATGGTTGACGCAATACCTTCGCCAATGTCAGAATTCGTTGTTTCGAGAATGAGGTACGATTTTCCGAAACCAAAGTAATATAAGAGTTTCGGGAAATCCGCTTTGCTCCATTCCCGAAATAACTATCTATTTGGCGAATGTATTAATTTTTGTAGAATTTAATTAATAATTAACCATTCATAATTAATAATTACTATATAATGGCATTGTCAAGTCACTTGACTATTCATGGTTCTTAAATAATTAATAATATTGAAAATAGAACAAAAAAAACCTGAAAGATTTTCCAAACCTCTCAGGTCTTTATTTTGGGATACTGAAAGAGCTACCCTAACTTAATTATTTACTGAATAATCCAAGTACCACTACCCCCATCACGAGTTGGGCTACTAGCAGTTGATAGCCAATGAACGCCATCCAACCGTTGTTTTTTTAAAGCTAAACTATCTGTTTTACATTGAATTTTTCAGATACCTGTACCACCTTTAGCACGATTAAAATTAGTTGTAGCAGAAGCGCAATACTTGTTACCATGACATCCTGAACCATTAATATCTAAATAAGACTCAGTAACTGTTGGTGTACTTTTGAAAGGCTCATTGCGTCTATTAACCAAATAAACTAAATCGCCACAATGTACAGCACCACTTGCCTCTGCTGAAACTGGTTTTAGTTGCCAATAAGTATTTCCATAAGGATTATCACTTGGTAATGAAGTAGAAATACAATGTGTATTACCATGCGTACAAGCGTCTGTATAGGTATCATACTGAGATGATTCATAAGGCCAGCACGCTCTCAAATAACCTCGATCATTAGCTGTACTATATTGGTTTTTAATAGAATACGTTGTGTTATAAGCAACAGAATTAGACTGAGCTGTACGATCCAGTTGTATAGTTCGTCCCATAACTTCAACTTCTGCTAACATCATTGGACTACCATAAAAATTATGGTAATTGCTCACTCCCCCCGAAATTAAGAAAAAAAAAGATTTCAAAGGAGAGAGTGCAATTTTAATGGATTGAAAAGCGGAGAAACCTTGACGTTGACCAGTATTGACAACAGAACGAACACTAGCAAAGAGGTCTTTGCCCCAATCAGAACGAAAACCGTTAGTTACTTTTCGAAAAATAGTACTCATACGAATGGCTTGTTCGCTGCTAT
>JAUCGL010000143.1 GCA_030378105.1 Candidatus Halobeggiatoa sp. HSG11
TTAAGTATAGCGTTATTTACACAGACTTAAACTGTGCTTTTACACATTTTAATTTATAAATATAATAGTTAAAATAATACCCTTCGTCAATGTCAGAATTTGTTTGTTGTTTCGGGAATGAGCTACGATTTTCCGGAACTCAAGTTATATTGTAAATTTCGGGAAATCCACTTCGCTCCATTCCCGAAACAAGTATTTGCCGAAGATATCAATAATAATTTTCATATCATCGTAAATCATGCGTAAATTAAGTTATTTCAATTTGTTGTTTGTGGCATTATTTGGCGGTTTATTAACTTTGGAAAGTTATATAGCGTTTACAAATTTTCGTCAATATCAACAACAACTGTCACAAAAAACAGTGGATAGTGTAGCCCAAGAAATCGCTATTTTAATAGATAATTTAGGTCGTAAAGTACAATTATTTACTAAAGATAAAAATGAGATATTAACCAACTTATACGCACAACCAAATTCAGTTAATTATTATCAACAATTGCAAACTGAGGTAAATAGATGGTTTCCAGAGGCATATAACTTTGCCATAACTAATTTACAAGGCAATCCAATATTACCTCATACTCAGCATTTGAAAAATTGTTTTGCCGGAGGGCAAAATTTGACTATTAAAATCCCTTATCAAGTAAAATTGCACACAATAAAACCAGTACATTTCGATATTATTGGATTTATACAAAAATTAGGAATATTTTATATCAGTGTTCATAAAGATAATTTATTACGCTTATTGCAAAATGCCCAAATTCCGGGACATCAACTAATTTTATTTGACAGCAATTATTATTTGGATACTCAACATGTTAAGCCATTATCCAACCAAAGTGTACAAAATAATGCGGCGATAGCTAAAATTCAGGGAACTGATTGGCAAGTAGCTGATTGGCCACAACAAACATTATATCAACAAAAACTTCAAGAACTCAGCACCCACGCAATATTGTTATTTATTGTTTTTAGCATAATCGGTTGGTTATTATGGAATATTATACTGAAAGCTGAACAAGCTGGTGGACGTGCCTTCCAAGTATTGACCAGTATTGAACAAGAACGTCGTCGTATCGCAATGGATATGCACGATCAAATATTATCAGAACTAACTCATATTGGTCGCAATTTAGCTAGTTTCGCTCAACAAACTTCTCCACCATTACAGACACGTCTATATCAAACTGAAGCAGAATTAACGGAACTTAGCCATAATATTCGTAATATTATTGATAACTTACATCCACAAGCACTAGAAATGTTAGGTTTGGAATCAGCATTGCGATCTTATTTGGAAAAGTGTTGTATAGGAGAACAAACACCAAATTATCATTTAGATATAGGAACAGAACTGAATTTATCTCAATCTCAAGCTTTAGGCGTGTATCGTATTATTTTAGAAACCGTCAATAATAGTTTGAAACATGCTGATTGTGATAACTTTCGGATTGATATCTACCAACAAGAGCAATATCTATTTGTTAGTGTTGAAGATGATGGAAAAGGTTTGAATTTACGACAAGCTCGCCGGAGTAATTCTTGTGGTTTAGCTAATATCAGCACTCGTAGCCGTATGTTGAATGCAAAGATACAATGGGGAAAACCACATCATTTTACTCATGGCACTCGCTTTGAGTTACAAATGTTCTTGGGAGATGTCAAATAATGGAAATTGTTATTGCTGAAGATAATCCTCGGGATAGGGAGTTTCTATGCCAAACTTTAGCTGATTATCAGTTACATATAGCTACTAACGGTGAAGAAGCTTTGGAATTATTACAGCAAAATCAACTAATTTACTTGGTTAGTGATTTACAAATGCCACGTTTAAATGGAGTTGAATTAGCCAAACATATTTGGGCAGATTGTCCACAAGCACGTATTGTATTTTGGTCTCAATATCAAGATGAAATTTATGTTCGAGCTTTAGCAAAAATAATTCCGGCTGAAACTGTATATGGATATGTTTTAAAAAACAATCCTTCCAATATATTACAACGTGCAATAGTGGCTGTATTTGTAGATTATCAATGCTGGATTGATCCAAAAATTCGTCCAGTTCAAGCCCGTAATCAAACTAATTTACAAAATATTTCCGATGCTGAATATGAAGTGTTGATTGATATTGCATTGGGAATGACTGATAACTTAATTGCACAACGCCGTTATTTATCTAAGCGTGGAGTACAAAGTCGCTTAAAGTCCATTTATCAAAAGCTAAACATTGAACGTGATAGCACAGTTAAAGATATTGGAGAAATGTTAAATCCTCGTTCTCGAGCTGTAGCAATAGCTTTACAACGAGGTTTAATTAATTCCTATGAATTGCAACAAGCTGAAGCTTTATTTCAACAATGGTTAAAGAAGAGGTAAAGTGGCTCGGCAAATCCAATTTGATGACCTCAGTATCAGACGAAGCACCGCACCGGCGGTGCGAAGAAAACATACTAACTTTCTGATTCATTACACAAATATTATTCATCAATTTGACCGTGTATTATTTTATATATACGCACCGCTGGTACGGTGTTCCAGCATTCCCACGCTAGTGCACTCATCGTTATACACAAGTATTTAAGTACTTGAAATGAAAATATATTATGTAGGGTGGGTAGAAACGAAGTGGAAACCCACCGAACCTTCAAAATGGTGGATTTCATTTCATTCTATCCACCCTACATTTGTTGCTTTGGACTTATGTATAACGATGAGTGCTGGTGCATGGGAACGAGAAAATGTCTATATTTCCATGTATATTTATAAAGACGAAGACATCCTCTTGAATATTTTAATCAACCAGTAATGACTCATGAGAGAATCCAAAGTCCGAAGTGCGGATTGCAAATTAACTGCAAAATCTCGGTTTTGAATGTCAACGATTAACTTATAAATCAGTTCAAATGTTAGCCGGTCTTCTTTGTCCATGTAGATAAATTGGCCATTATGTACATTATTTAACCTATCTATTTCAGTTTTTCCAACTTTGCCGGTGATAGCAGTTTCTCTTATATCTCTGAATAACATAAAGTTTATCTCTTCATAATTGAAAACTAACTCATTGAAATTCTTAATTCGAGATGGAAAGCCCAAATCGCTTACTTGCAGAAAACCAACCACAAAAGATAAATTGGGATTTTTTATTAACAAATGCTCAGGTAACTTACGAGTGCCTAACTGAAACCGGTCAATTTCAACATTTTTTAATAAAGTATTGAAAGCTTCGGTGACAGTTAATAATTTACCCACATCGTCACTATCACTGATAATAACCAACTTTTCATATTCATCTTCCAATACTTCTTTCTCTCTTTCCAAATAATCTATCACCAAACTGCTGTCTGGTAAATTCACTGTTTGAGTTGAAGAAGCTGATGATTCTGTTGCATTTGGAGAATAAGACCCAGAACGTAAAGCTCTAACTTCATTTAAAATTGATTTTAAAGATTCTCTTACTTCTTCTTCAAAATTAGATGGTTTAGGTTTAGGTGATTCTGGTTTAGCTGGAGTTGCAGGCAGTGGAATTGCTTGAATTCTAAAGCGATAATAATGTGAAGCTCGGTTTAACATACCCCGAATAGAACCTTGGGACAAAATATCAGTCAAGTCTTCCGAGGTAAATAATTTATTTATGTCCACTCCCTGTTCTTGAGCTTTTAAAGCCAATAGTTTTTTCAATTGTTCTTCAGAAGGTTTATTCAACGTTATTTGACATTGAGACACTCGATCAATAACTGAACCATCAAAAAAGGCTTTAAAATACTCCCATCTATCTGGAAATAAATTAAGAATAATCAAACTATTAGGAACGTAAGTAAATAATTCCTTAGTTGCATCACCAAACCGATGTAGCAATTGTTTGTTATATTCAAGCCCCAAACCTTCCAATTGGTCAAAAATTATGATTAATGGTTCGTCCATTATCGACAATTTACCAAATACCATCATCGCATCTAATGAAAATGCTTCTTTACTACCATCATCTTTCCAGTTTTTAAGTCCGATACTGTTGGATTCGGCGGTATCCAGTTCACTTGCTGATAACCATTTACCAACTAGTCTTTTTTTATTGGGATCGGAATAGCTACAAAATTTGACGATACCTTTTAAAATGGTAGTTGCGTAACCAGCATCGCCATAATATCTTTTCCACCATCCATCAATAAGTATTTCAATTCGTTGCCAATATTCACGTTTATTCCTAGCTCCTTCACGCCCCAATTCTTTATAAATATTAAGTGGGTCTTTAGACAAAACTTCCAAAATATAACGGTCTTTATCAGTCAGTCTGCGAAAGTAATCCAAAATCCCAACTGCCTTAGTATTATTACCTCGAAACTCACGGAAAGTATTAATAATAATTTTGGAAAAACTGGTAGCTAATAAATGTTCAAGCTGTGAATATGGGCTATGCGGCACTTTTTCGACTAAAGATTCTAATACTCGGCTATAAGTATGGTACAAAACTGAATCAATATTATTAGGTTGTCGAATAAATAATAAGCGATTACTTGCTAATCGTTCAGTTGCCAACCGCATCATCATATGAGTTTTACCAATACCCGGCTCTCCAGTAACCACTGCACCTTTAGTTTGATGGTTTTCGGTATCGGCTTTAATATCATCTATAACGGAATTTAATCGAGCAAATTCAGTCTGATAAACTTCTTTTAAATCTATGTGATGCTGAAAAGGTGTATCAACTCTACTATTACTAAAAGGATTAACTTGTTTCATTATGTTTGGAATTCTTAAAAAATTGATTATTATTAACGTGATAACTAATATTTTTTGTTCTTAAAATTAAGTATTCTCGCTTAAAATCTATTGCAATATGTTGTATGTCAAAAAATTTATTTGGCATCCTTCATAATTAATGCAAAAGTATTGAACAGTTGTTTCGGGAATGGAGTGAAACGGATTTCCCGAAATCCATATCTAGCAATTGTTTCGGGAAATTCACTTCGTCCCATTTCCGAAATAACTGCCAACTGCTTTTGAAGGATGCCGTTTATTTGCTATTTATTTGTTTTCTTCTATATATCTATAACTTAAATTATCAAGTTTAAAGATAAAAATTCATAATTCTATGTCTTAACAATCAATTCATTATACTTCTTGTGAGTCCATATGTAAATGATAGTTTCATTCATACTGGTATTCCAGTTAAAAAGAAATCAATAATATGAAAAAATAACACACTGAAAAAAACAAGTCCAGTTCAAATTGAAACACAACTCAAAAGAAAAAAATTATGAATTGTCTATAGTTTTTCAGATAAATATTTCGGCCAAAAGACCTGTCAGGTCTGAAGACTTCTATTTTTCTGAAAGTCTATATGATTGGTTAATCAAATTCTGGTGGTGAAATAATTGCTTGATTGGGACGGAGCTGCTGACGTGTTGGGGCAAGTGTAACCGGTTTCGCTGAAAAATTGATTAGTTCATGGAATATGGACGGTTCTGTTTGTGTTATGAAATTTCTGTGAAACTTATGGCCAACTTTTTCTTACTAATATAGATAACATATTGTTTAACTTTATACTTTTTGGATATTATATCGGCACAACGGCTTTCAAGGATTTGCTTCTGTTGTTGGAGTTTTTAATTATATTTGGATGGGGATTTATGTCAAGGTGGGGAAGGATTTATTTAAGAAAATAGTGTGAGGATAAGAGAAATGGTGTTTCAATAAAAATAATGTCAGAATCAGAATTAACAGGATTATAGAATTTGCAGAATAGTTTTTTCTCTCGTTCCAACGCACCAGCGTTGGAATGCAGAAACACCGCACTGGCGGTGCGTATATATAAAAAATATACGGTCAAATTAATGTACAAGATTATACAGTGAATCAGAAAATTAATATGCTAATTTCTTCGCACCGCTAGTGCGGTGTATCCTGCATTCCAACGCTGGTGCGTTGGAACGAGAAAATAGTTTGTTAAGCCATTTTGGGGTTTATTCTGTTAATTCTTTTATTCTGTGAATTCTGATTCAGACAAAGATGTTCAATTGCCTTAACGAAAAGACCTGCTAGGTTTTGGAAACCTAGCAGGTCTGGTTTTTTCTCGTTCCCAACCTCTAGGTTGGGAATGCCTTCTGCAACGCTCTGCGTTGCGGGACGCAGAGCGTCCCCGACTGCATTCCCAAACGAGACGTTGGGAACGAGAGTTAAGTAAATGGATTTTATTGTCAGAATATTAATATGATAGGTACATAGGTGTTCGGGATAATTTATAACTAATTGATATTTATATTTAATTGTGAATGGTTAACTGTGAATAATTAATTGTTAATGAAAGTCAAAATCATTAATAATTAACCATTTTTCATTCACCAATTCACAATTAAATATTACATTTCTGGTAAATCCCGAACACCTATGATGATAGGTAACTTATCGTTGCCTACCATACCTATATAACTACAACAACAACCTCCTCACATCCTCCAAAATAAACCGCAAATACTGAGTGAACCTTGCACCATCAGCACCATCAATCACCCGATGATCATAAGACAGTGACAACGGCAACATCAAACAAGGCATAAATTCACCATCAATATGAATTGGCTGCATTTTAGCACGAGAAACTCCCAAAATAGCCACTTCTGGAGCATTGATAATTGGTGTGAAAGCTGTCCCACCTATACCACCCAAACTAGTTATAGTGAAACAACCACCTTTCATCTCATCTGCTGACAACTTCCCATCTCTGGCTTTCTGACTCAAATCTTTCAAATCTCCAGCCAGTTCAAACAGCCCTTTTTTATCCACATCCTTAATAACTGGAACCATCAAACCATTGGTAGTTTCAACCGCAACCCCTATATTACAATACTGTTTTAAAATCAAATTTTCCTTACTACTATCAAGCGAGGCATTAAAATGAGGAAACTCTTGCAATGCAGAAGCACAAGCTTTGAGCATAAAAGTTAATAAAGTCATCTTGATATCACGTTGTTTAGACAAATCCTTGCGGAAAGCTTCTAATTCAGTTATATCAACTTCATCAAATTGGGTGACATGTGGAAGATTAAGCCAACCGGTATGCAAATGATTACCAGAAATTTTCTTAATCCTACTCAATGGCTTAGTAGTTGTTTCCCCAAATTGGCTAAAATCAATCTCAGGAACTTGCGGAATTCCAGAACCACTGAAAGACATGGCTGGCACAGTACCCTCAGTCATAACCTGCTTAACGAAAGATCGCACATCATCTTTTAAAATTCGCTCCTTGCGACCACTACCTTTAACCTTCAGCAAATCAACTCCTAGCTCTCTTGCTAAATGCCGTACTGCTGGCCCAGCATGGATTGGAGCTTCAATTTTAGTTGGTTTATCTGGAAAAGATGGTAAATTATGCGGCTTTCTTATATCGCTGGAAGTAACCGAAGCTGGAACACTAGGAGATGAAGTATCTACAACTTGTTGAACTGGTTCTTTAACTGATTTTTCAACAGGCTTAGAAACAGATTTTTCAATTTCAGCCGTTTCAATGATCGCAATAACATCGCCTTCATTTGCCTTATCACCAACCTTAATTTTAATTTCCTGCACAACTCCAACGTTAGAAGAAGGAATTTCCATTGTGGCTTTGTCACTTTCCAAGATCAATAAGGACTGCTCAGGCTCAATTGTATCACCAGCATTAATCAAAATTTCTAAGACTGGTACGTCCTTAAAATCACCAAGATCGGGAATCTTTATTTCTTGTAACATAATTTTCCCCTTTACACTGTGATTGGATTTGGTTTGTCAGCATCTAAGCCATATTTTTGGATAGCTTCCGTTACTTTGCTGGCTGGTAATTTACCCATGTCCATCAATCCTTTAAGGGCAGCAACTGCTATATGATAACGATCCACTTCAAAGAACTTTCGCAATTGCTTCCGTGAATCACTACGACCAAAACCATCCGTACCCAATACATAATAATATTGATGTGGAATGCCAAACCGAATTTGATTTGGATAAGCCCGAATATAATCAGTCGCAGCAATAATTGGCCCTTTACGATCTTGCAGACATTCAGCAATATAAGTTTTACGAGGTTCTGCTTCTGGATGTAACATATTCCAACGTTCCGCATCATTACCTTGCCGATGTAATTCAGTGAAACTTGTCACGCTCCAAATATTAGCTGAAACTCCAAAATCCTCAGCCAACAACGCACTTGCTGCTATCACCTCTCGTAAAATAGCTCCACTACCCAGCAATTGAACTTTAAGATCACCAGTAGTTCTTTCCTTGAATAAATACATACCTTTAAGAATGCCTTCTGTTATTCCTTCTGGCATCGCTGGATGAGTATAATTTTCATTCATAGCGGTGATGTAATAGAAGATATTTTCCTGTTCTTTATACATTCGCCGCAAACCATCCTGAATGATAACCGCCATCTCATAAGAGAAAGTTGGATCGTAAGCAACGCAATTAGGAATAGTGGAAGCTGTCATCATGCTATGACCGTCTTGATGCTGCAAACCTTCACCAGATAAAGTTGTTCTGCCAGCAGTACCACCAATCAAAAAACCTCTGGCTCGCATATCACCAGCAGCCCAAGCCAAATCACCTATTCGCTGGAAACCAAACATAGAATAAAAGACATAGAACGGAACCATATTAACTGCATGGGTACTGTAGGCCGTTGCAGCAGCTATCCAAGAAGACATAGCTCCAGCTTCACAAATACCTTCTTCAATAATTTGGCCTTTCTTATCTTCCCGATAATACATAACTTGACCAGCATCTTGTGGTTCATAAAGCTGACCTTGGGAAGAGTAAATTCCAATCTGCCGAAATAGTCCTTCCATACCAAAAGTACGAGCTTCATCCGGGACGATAGGCACAACATACTTGCCCATTTGTTTATCCCGAATCAAAGTTGATAGGATTCGCACAAATGCCATCGTTGTTGACATTTCACGATCACCGCTACCTTGCAACATCGCATCAAAAGCACTTAGTTCTGGCACTTCGATTGGAGTAGCACTTTTATTCCTATTTGGTAAATAACCACCAAGAGCTTGCCGCCGTTCATGTAAATATTTGATTTCTGGACTATCATCGGCTGGTTTATAAAAAGGCACATCTGGAAGCTGTTCATCAGAAATTGGTAAATTAAAACGATCCCGAAAGCTACGAATATCGTCTTGTCCCATTTTTTTCTGTTGATGGGTTATATTCTGCCCTTCTCCAGAAGCACCCATACCATAACCTTTCACTGTTTTGGCAATTATAACAGTTGGTTGACCTTTATGTTTGGCTGCCGAAGCATAAGCGGCATAGATTTTATGTGGATCATGACCACCCCGATTCAGCCGCCAAATATCGCTGTCACTCATATTGGCAACCATTGCTTTTAATTCAGGATACTTGCCAAAAAAATGCTCTCTGGTATAAGCGCCACCTTTGGCTTTGTAATTCTGATACTCACCATCAACTGCTTCTTCCATACGTTTGCGGAGTAAGCCTTTTTTATCTCGTGCCAATAGAGAATCCCAATACGATCCCCAAATCACCTTGATAACATTCCAACCCGAACCACGAAAATCACCTTCCAATTCTTGGATAATGGAACTGTTACCACGCACTGGCCCATCCAAACGTTGCAGATTACAATTAACCACAAAAATTAAGTTATCCAGCTTTTCTCGAGCCGCTAATGCAATAGCTCCCAAAGCTTCTGGTTCATCCATTTCCCCATCACCGGTAAATACCCAAATTTTGCGATTTTCGGTATTAGCAATGCCTCGATCATGTAAATATTTCATAAATCGAGCTTGGTAAATTGCCATGATTGGCCCCAGACCCATTGACACAGTTGGAAATTGCCAAAAATCAGGCATTAACCAAGGATGTGGATAGGATGATAAACCGTTACCATTAACTTCTTGACGAAAGTTAGCCATTTGTTCTTCGGTCAAACGCCCTTCTAAAAAAGCTCTAGCATAGATACCTGGTGCTGAATGACCTTGAAAATATACAACATCGCCACCGTGATGAGCTGATTTAGCATGAAAAAAATGATTAAAACCAACATCATACAAAGTTGCTATGGATGCAAAAGTTGCTATATGACCACCTAGCTCTGAGCTTTGTCGGTTAGCTTGCACAACCATTGCCATAGCATTCCAGCGAATCAAGGAGCGGATTTTCCATTCTAATTCGGGGTCACCTGGAGTATGCTCTTCTTGATTATAGGGAATTGTGTTAACGTAAGCTGTGTTAGCACTATGAGGAATATAAGTTCCAGAACGGCGAGCTTTGTCAATCATTTTTTCCAATAGGAAATGAGCTCGCTCAACACCTTCATTGGCTAGTACGCTTTCCAACGCATCCATCCATTCCTGAGTTTCTTGCGGATCAATATCGGGATATTCTGCCATAATGACTCCTTTGTTAATAATTCTGAATTATGAATGGTTAATTATTAATTAAAATCAATTCTTTATATAAAATCTGTATAATTAAAAAGTTTAATAATTCTTTTTGTACTTATAAAGCTTATATATTAATATATTGTTTAGTTTTTCAAGTGTGGATTAATTATATTGGCTAGGTTTGTATACTTTTGAAAATATTTCATTTATTGAAGTGATAAGGGGTTTTTATAGGTGGGGATTTTTAATCATTTCATGTGTTATACTCAAGACTGTAATAAATATAACTTTTATTTGTAATCA
The DNA here is from genome assembly GCA_030378105.1 of Candidatus Halobeggiatoa sp. HSG11. Lineage (GTDB taxonomy): Bacteria > Pseudomonadota > Gammaproteobacteria > Beggiatoales > Beggiatoaceae > DRQV01. The sequence goes on from JAUCGL010000143.1 coordinate 10,695, forward strand.
GCTCACCTCTCCTAGTCGGGTCAATGCCATTAAGTTAAGGGTAGACACGCAGGTCTGCCCCTATAAAACATAATATATTTCAATATTGTAGGGGCGAACCTATGTGTTTGCCCTGCTTAACGCAAATGGCAGTATACTAGTCAGGTATTCAATATTTCCGTTTATTTTAAACTTATCTCTTTAAATAAGCTTAAAGCTCTTGCTACTGCTTGATCCATATTATAATATTGATAATCAGCCAATCGTCCGGCAAACAGTACTTGCCCTTTCATTTTATCTGCTTCTGAGCGATATTGCTTATATATTTCCTTATATTCCTCTTTAGGGATTGGATAGTATGGAATATTTTCGCCAGTTTTATAAGCTTGTGGATATTCTTCTATGTAAGTGCTTCCATGAACTTGTTGGCCAGTTAAATGCTTGAATTCAGTTATACGGGTATAATCATATTCATTTGGATAGTTAATTGTTGCAACTGGCTGCAATCTTTCTTGTTCACTATGAATAAATTTGAAATCTAAGCTGCGATAAGGTAATTCTTCATGGATATAACCAAAAAAATCATCAATACGGCCAGTAAAAATTAGTTTTTTACATTGAATTTCATCCGCAATTTCTTTATAACTAGTATTTAATAATACTTTGATATTTGGATGATTTAACAAGTTCTGAAATAAAGCGGTATAACCATATTTCGGCATTCCTTGATAAGTATCTTGAAAATAACGATCATCCCGACTAGTATTAATCGGAACTCTAGCTGTAACTGCTGGAGATAATTCTTCTGGTTTAAGATTCCACTGTTTAACTGTATAATTATGAAATACATTATCGTAAATATAATCTGCTAAAAATTTTAAATGTTCACCTTTGGCAGTTTCACGAATTTTTAAAATAGGAACTTTCAAATTTAAACCATATTGTTCAACCAATTGTTTTATTAATTCATCAGCATAGCTAGGTGGAAACAGAGCATAAATAGAGTTAAAATTAAATGGCAATGGTACTTGTTTACCGTCAACCACTCCTAAAACCTTATGATAATAACTACGCCATTCAGTAAATTGAGCTAAATAATCCCACACCTGTTTATTGTTAGTATGGAAAATATGTGGTCCATATTTATGTACTAACACTCCATGTTCATCATAGTAATCATAGGCATTACCAGCGATATGATTACGCTGTTCTACAAGCAATACTTTTTGCTTAAGTTGAGTAGCAATTCTTTCTGCTAACACACTTCCAGTTAAACCTGCTCCAACAATAAGCCAATCTATTTTCATGTTATTTGGTTCCAATATTAATAGCTTTACAAAAACTATTGTTCCGTATTTTCAATGCCGCATCATTAGTAAATTTAAGTATTCTGTCTTTAACCCTTTCGCTATTATTAAGTAATTTTTCGACATTATTAGTAACCCAACTTGGTAAAAAAGAACTATTTAAATTACTAATATTTGGTTCAACATCAGTAAATTTGAGCGAACAAATATCACCAGTCTTGGTAAGGACTGGACTTACTTTCATTGTTGTAGGCAACACATGGTCATTACCCATGACAATATCAACTAATACTGGTTGAGTTGGTAAAGTTATTGTCTGTTCTCCTAAAATTTTAATTAATGTCTGTGGTGCAACTTTAAGTTCAATATCAGAAGCAAAATCAATACGTTTAACAAATCCAAAAGTTTTTTTAGATAAATTTTCGTCATAAGAGGTTCGTAAATCACATTCTAATACATTATCAACGATTTTAGGTTTTTCATCTTCAGAATTAATACATTTAATTGTATCTAACAATGAATATGCTAATACA
>JAUCGL010000144.1 GCA_030378105.1 Candidatus Halobeggiatoa sp. HSG11
AAGAAGCTCCGCTTCGTGCGTTAACAATGATATATTTTATCCCAATTCAAAGCAGAGCTATAAACGGCATTGTGTTCCCAAACAGGAGTTTGGGAACAATAATAACTTATAAGTATATAATTTATAAGAATTAATATTTTTTAGCTTTTGTCAATGCGTAAGTCCTACTATATTAAAAATTTTAGAAGCATTAATCAATAATTGTAATTTCATTAATATATTTAAAAAATCATGAATATCAATATTAATATCATAGATCAACGAGTTAGAAAATTAGCTGAACAATATGAGGCTAGTTTAAAACAGCAACTTAAAACTAATAAAACTCTAGCAACTGATGAAAATTTTTTTATTTCTGCTACTTTTGTTTTATTATGTATCCAAATTGTTTTGGAAACATCTTTGGAAACCGCATTAGGCTGTTTGACAGAAGGAGGTAATGATGCAGGTATAGATGGTTTGCATATTGGTGATTTACAAAATAACGAATTTGTTGTGACCTTATTTCAAGGTAAATATGAAATAAATCGTAAAGGTATAGCTAATTTTAAAGAAAATGCAGTAATCAAAATAATTAATACTATCGGAATATTATTCGACCCAGATAAATCTTTAACATGTAACCCACTACTACAACAAAAAATTGAAGAAATACGTTCTTTAATACGAGATAATCATTTTCCAACTGTACGTGTTATGCTCTGTAACAATGGTTTACCTTGGAATGAAATTACTCAACAATACATTGATAGTACAGATTTTGGTGATCAGGTTAGCTACACTCATATTAACCATGATAAGTTAGTTAAGTTATTACAAAAACCAAAACCAATTGATGATAAATTAAAACTAATAGGTGAAGGTATTGTAGAAGAATTCAACTATCGACGTATCTTAATTGGCAAAGTTTTGGTATCTGAGATCAGAAATTTATTTGCTAAACATGGTAATAAACTATTAGAACGTAATATTCGGCATTATTTAGGTTTCCATAAAAGTTGGGTTAATCAAGAGATTCATAAAAGTTTGGTTGATGAAGAAAAACGCCAGAATTTTTATTTTTATAACAACGGTATTACCATTATTTGTACTAAGTTTAGCCACAATGCCTTACAAGGTAAAAATTATTCTGTAGCAATAAAAGATTTACAAATTATTAATGGAGGCCAAACTTGTCTAACAATAAAAAATACTTTAGATAATTTTCATAGTGAAATTGATTCATCTTTTCAAAATACTTATGTATTATTACGTCTTTATGAGCTAGATGAAACCGATAAAAATTTAGTGCATGACATTACTTATGCTACTAACAGTCAAAATCCAGTTGATTTACGTGATTTGAGAGCTAACGATCCAATTCAACGAGATTTGGAACTTGGAATTAAAGATTTTGGGTATGACTATGAACGCAAACGTGATGATATAGAACCTGACACAGGTCATGATATTTCTTCACAAATTGCTGCAGAAGCTATTTTAGCCATTTGGCGACGTAAACCTCATCAATTAAGAATTAATAGAGGAGATATTTTTAATCACCAATTTTATACAGAGATATTTACCGAACAATTGAATGCTGCTCAACTTATTGTAGCAGTGCTTATATTAAGAAAGGTACATGCAAAAAGATATGGAAGTGATAATTTACCTTTATTTATTCCTTATGCTAAGTATTTTTTAGCTATGTTGATAGGAGAAATGTTATTAAAAAAAATGAATATTTCTTTAGATAAACTGGACCATCAAAATCTTGCTCATGCAAAAAATATCCTTGATACTTCTATTCAAGAATTTTATTTATTATCTATCGAAAAACTTGAAGAAGCATTAATAAAATTATATGGCAAAAAAATAGCTTCATTACAAAGGCTTTCTGCAACTTTTAGGCGTGGTGATTTATTAGAATTTCTATAATAGATTTGGGTAAATATCAATTATCTTTACAATTAAAAGAATGAAAATATTATCTCGTTCCCACATGCCATGTGGTAACACCATAACACCGCACTGGCGGTGCGTATCAAATAATATAATCTCAATATATCAGTTAAGCTCATAGCTATACTCGCACCGCTGGTGCAGTGCTTCTGCATTCCCACATAGCATGTGGGAACGAGATAAATATATTATATACTCATCATACTTGCAAAATAAATTTTGCACTCCTAACATAGAAATTATCAAATAAGAATACCAACCTATAACAGAATATGCTAATATACTATTTTTCAGAGTTCCCAATTAAATGTGGAGGAAACGCATGACTGATGTCATTGCAACCAACCAGACTATATTGGTCGTGGGTGGGGGAATTAGCGGTATGAGTGCCGCATTAGAAGCCGCTGAATGTGGCAAAGATGTTATCTTGATTGAAAAAAATCCATCACTTGGTGGACGAGTATCAAAGTTGTATAAATATTTTCCCAAAATGTGTTATCCAACTTGTGGTATGGAAATCAATTTACGCCGAATTAAAGCTAATAAAAAAGTTCGTGTTATCACTATGGCTGAAATAGCTGATGTAACTGGTGATACTGGTAATTATAATGTTAATGTTAAAGTAGCTCCACGTTACGTTAATAATAATTGTACTGCTTGTGGTGCTTGTAGTGATGCTACTGAAACAGAATTTGACAATGAGCATAACTACAATTTAAACAAACGTAAAGGTGCTTATCTACCTTTTTTCATGGCTTATCCACAACGTTATGTTATCGATCCAGCTCTTATAGGTACTGATGATGCTAATAAAGCTAAAGATGCCTGCAAATATGATGCTGTTGATTTGGATATGCAAGAAGAAAACTTGACTCTTAATGTTGGAGCGATTATTTGGGCAACTGGTTGGCAACCATTTGATGCTAATAAAATTCAGCCCTATGCTTATGACCGCAATCCTAACGTTATAACCAGCGTGGAATTTGAACGGATGATGGACCCAATGGGACCAACTGGCGGTAAAATTTTACGTCCATCTGATAATAAAGAAGCTAAAGACATAGCCTTTATTCAATGTGCTGGTTCCAGAGATAGAAATTATTTAAAACATTGTTCTCGCATTTGCTGCACCGCTACTTTAAAACAAACAACTTATGTGCGTGAGCAACATGGTGATGATGGCAAATCAACTATTTATTATATTGATATAAGAGCAATTGACCGATTTGAAGATTTATATACTAATGCTAAAAATGATAGCACGGTTAACTTCATTAAATCTAAAGTTGCTTATGTCACCAAAGATAAAGAAACTGATAATCCAGTGTTAAATGGTGTTGATACTGAAGGTTATAATCGTTATAGCACTCAACATGAACTAGTTGTATTAGCGATTGGTATGCAACCAAGCGTTGATTTCGCTAAGTTAGGCATAAATGTGGCTATCAATGAACATGGCTTTATTGAAAATGACACTGGCAATGGTGGTATGTTTGCGGCTGGTTGTGCATCTGATGCGTTAGATGTGAATCGAGCAGTGCAAAGTGCAACAGCAAGTGCATTACGGGCAATTCAAGTTGTGAATCAAGTTTCCACTACTGAAGGAGGAGCCTAAATATGGCGGCGGCAAATAAAAAATTAGGAGCCTATATTTGTAAAGGCTGTGGTATTGCTGATAGATTGGATACTAAACAATTAGTTAGCACCGCAACTCGTGATGGCAAAATGAGCATCGTCAAAGAGCATGACTTTTTATGCAACGCTGATGGCGTGGGCATGATTCAAGCTGATATTGATGCTGGTGAAGTTGACCACATAATGATTGCTGGCTGTTCTAAACGAGCTAAAACTGATGCGTTTAACTTTGAAAATGTTGCAATGTCACGGGCCAACCTGCGAGAAGGTGTGATTTGGGTGCGTCCAGAAAGTGATGATGACGCAATTGAAGAAACAACTCAGGATATGGCGGACGATTATATTCGTATGGCCTGTGCTGAAGTGAAATTTATGACTGTGCCAGTTTCCAGTGGTGAACAAGGTCGCACTCCACATGTATTAGTTGTTGGTGGTGGTTTTACTGGTTTGAAAGCTGCGGTTGAAGTTAATAAAGCTGGTTATGAAGCAACTATTGTAGAAAAATCAGGAGCTTTAGGTGGAACAGCAGCTCAATTATATAAAAGCATTCCGGGCCGTTCTCCATTTGCCGATCCTCAAGAACCAGAAGTTATTGACTTAATCAAACAAGTTGAAAGCAATGCTAAAATTAATGTCCATCTGAATGCCAATATGGATAATACTAGTGGAGCTCCGGGCCGTTTCAATGCTGATATCAATGTCGATGGCAATATTGTATCAGGAACTTTCGGTTCCATTATTCAAGCCACTGGTTTTACTCCTTATGATGCTGGACAACTACCAGAATTTGCATTTGGTAAATCTCCAGATGTAATTGACCAATTGAGTTTAGAAAAATTAGCCAAAGAAGCCAATGGCGGAGCTATCAAACGACCTTCTGATGGTAAAGAAGTGCAAAATGTTGTATTTGTGCAATGCGTTGGTCAGCGTAGCGAAAAAGAAGGCCATTTATCTTACTGCTCAGGTCATTGCTGTTTAACCAGTGTTAAGCAAGCTATGTATTTCAAAGACCAAAATCCAGAAGTTGATGCAATGGTGTTATACACTGATTTGCGGATGCCGGGTGCTGGTGGTGAAGATTTTTATCGCAACGGTCAAAATAAAGGTATAACCTTTACTAAAGGTGAAGTAAGCGAGGTTGTACCGGGCAACAACGTAACAGTTAAATTCCAAGATTTAATTCTGAATGAAGCGGTTGAATTAGAAGTTGATTTAGTTGTTTTAGCAACTGGTATGGTTGCCAATTCTGGTTTAAATATAGAAACTTGTGCGGCTGAAGACGATGATGCTGAAGCAGCAGCAGCCAATAAAGAACAGGCTATCTTAAACTTGGATTATCGCCAAGGCCGAGATATGCCACAGTTAGTTAATGGTTTCACTGATTCCCATTTTATTTGCTTCCCTTACGAAACTCGTAGAACTGGTATTTATTCTGCTGGCCCGGTTAGACGGCCAATGGACATGGTTCAGGCAACTGAAGATGCCACTGGTGCAGCTTTGAAAGCTATCCAAGCCATTGAAAATGCTGCTATCGGTCGAGCTGCTCATCCACGTTCAGGTGATTTAAGCTTTCCAAGCTTCCGTAAAGAAGGCTGTACCCAATGTAAACGCTGTACGGTTGAATGCCCATTTGGAGCTATCAACGAAGACGAACAACGCTATCCATTATTTAATGAAGCCCGTTGTCGTCGTTGTGGTACTTGCATGGGGGCTTGTCCAGTACGAGTTATTTCGTTTGAAAATTACTCAGCAGATACAGTTGGTCAAGCTCTGAAAGCAGTTGATATGCCTGATGAATTTGATGAAAAACCCCGTATTTTATTATTAGCCTGTGAGAATGATGCTTACCCAGCATTAGACATGGCTGGTATGACTCGCCAAGAATACAGTGCATTTGTGCGCATTTTGCCAGTACGTTGTCTGGGTTCCGTTAATACGATTTGGATAAGTGATGCGTTAAATAGTGGTTATGATGGCATAATTTTGATGGGCTGTCAGAAAGGTGAAAACTATCAATGTCACTTTGTTAAAGGCTCAGAAATGGCTCATTACCGCATGTCAAAAATCGGCGATACTTTGCAACAGCTTAATCTGGAAGTGGAAAGAGTACAAACCTACGAAATTGCAATCACTGACATTCACAAAGTACCAAAAATAATCAATGACATGGCAGCAACCATTGAAGAAATTGGTATGAATCCGTTTAAGTTCTAATTCTTAATTATGAATTCTTAATGCTTAATTAAAAGACATGAAGTAAAAGTTTTTGATTTTAGTTAAGAATTAAGAATTGCTATAACATTGTACAGAACTAACAAATGAGCCGGTTTAAAATGATACAAGAAACAAGATTTGTGTTTGAGCAAACAGTAGTTAATCATTTGGATGAGTTAGCTACTATAGAAAAAAAGTCAATAAATGCTTTAATACGGGATATGATAGAAGAACGTTATGAAAAGCTTAAAAAACTTGATAATTTTTATACTGGCATAGGATTATCCACCGGATTAGTCGGAAATAATTCTATTCAAAAGATCAAGGCAAATAGAAATGTATAAAAACATTTTCTTGGATGCAAATGTTCTACTTGATTACGCTGATGAAAATAGAGTTTTTCATGAAGTAAGTAGCAAATGTATTGAATATTGTTTGCAACAAAATCTTAACTTGTTTACAAGCTGTGACTTGATTGTATCAAATGATGAAAACTTTGTATCAAAAAGCATAAGATTAATTTCTTCATCTGATTTTTGTAATGAGTTTTTATAAATGTTTCAATTTAAAGTGAAAAGTTAAAAGTGAAAAACTAAAAGTTAAATTTTTCACTTATCACTTTTACTTTTTAACTTAAAACAAGGTTTTACTATGAAATACCGCAATAATTTTTTACGAGAAGTTGAGGCGAATGTTGAGGAAGGCGAATGGGTGAAACGCTGTATGCAATGCGGAGTTTGTGCTGGTTCTTGTCCGCTTGGTCCGCATTGGGAACATCCGCCACAAGAGATTTTTATGATGATTCGGGCTGGTAAACGAGAAGAAGTTCTTGGTTCTGATTCCATGTGGATGTGTACTTCTTGTTATAACTGTATCGCTCGTTGTCCTCGTGAATTGCCAATAACCCACATAATGCACGGTTTGGCTCATTATGCCACTCGTCTAGGTTTGGTTTCGGAGAATCAACAAACCAATAAATTTGCTCAAAGATTCTGGAATAATTTGACTAAGAAAGGTCGGGTTAATGAACTTAAATTGGGCTTAAGTCTGTATTTTATGAATGGTATTCCTGAAGGAATTAAAACTTCTCTTAAAATGCAAAAAGTTGGCTTAGGTATGTGGAAAACTAAACGTATGGACCCAATGGAAATTCTTGGGGGACATGGGTGTAAAGATACAAGTGGGTTGCAGGCTATGTTGAAAAAAGCCAGTGAAATTGAAGCAGCTAAAAAGGTTAAAGTTTAAGGAGAGATTTTATGGCTAAAGAATATTCCTATTATCCCGGTTGTTCCTCGCAAAAAGGAGCTTCCTCTTCTAATCAATTGCGTTCAACCCAAGCTATTTGTGATGTGTTGGGAATCAAACTGAATGAAATTCCTGATTGGAACTGCTGTTCTGCTTCTATCGGTTATGCTGGTGGTGGTGAATTACCTCGCTTGGCTTTGTCGGCTCGTAATATAGCTCTATCCGAAAAACATCATCCTAATCAAGATGTGGTTGCTACATGTGCTGCTTGTTGGTTGGCAACTCGGGAAACCAATGACCGTTTGACTGAAAATAAAGAGCTGTTTGCTGAAACTAATGAGGCTTTGAAAGAAGCCGGTTTGGTGTTCAATGGACAGAAAAAAGTTCGTCATATGGTGGAAGTTCTGATTGAGGACATTGGTTTTGAAGAGATGGGTAGCCATGTTAAAAAACCGTTGGAAGGTATTAAGATAGCTGGTTATGTTGGCTGTCAGACTAACCGTCCTTTTGGTATCAATGGCGAATCATTTGAAAATCCTATGTATTTGGATAAGATGGTTGAAACCTTGGGGGCTGATTCAATTCCTGATTATGACAAGAAAGTTGCTTGTTGTGGTGGGGCTTTGATGTTCTCGGAGCCTGAAAAAAGTCAGGCTTTGGTGAAGGAGATTTTGGAATCTGCTCATGATAGTGGTGCGGATATGATTGTTACTCCTTGTCCAGTTTGCCAGATGAATACTGAGGTTTATCAAGATGCTATCAATGCTAAATATGGCACTAAGTTTAACATGCCTTCAGTTTATTATAGTACTTTGATGAGTGTTGCGTATGGTCAAACTGCTGAACAAGCTGCATTGAGTGGGCAAGTTATTCGAGCAACTAAGCTGGAAGAAATTGCTGATAAGTAAGTTATTTTTGGCTGGGTTGACCTGTTTGGGAAGCCCGGCTATCCTTTCTTTGTTTGATTATATTCGATAAATCAAACCTATGCTATAATTCAATTTATAGATATCCAAAAATTTACTCCATAATCATAAGTTTTCGTGATGAAAAAACTAGAAAAATTTTCAATAGTTAATCAGTACTGAAACTAGATAAAAAGTTGGTTCAAAAAACTCGTAGTCGTCTTGAATTACTAAATGCTGCTATAAAAATTGAAGATTTTTTCTCGTTCCCAACCTCTTGGTTGGGAATGCCTTCTGCAACGCTCTGCGTTGCGGGACGCAGAGCGTCCCCGACTGCATTCCCAACGGGACGTTGGGAACGAGAATAATGATGCTGGTGTGTTATGAATATGTTACCAATTAGGTAGTTGGGAATGAGTAAAAATAACAAATATTTAATTTTGATTATTTAAACATAGTACGGCTTAATGAGTTGCTAATATTATGGTTTTTTGGTTAAATATGCTTAATATACAATTATTATAACAGACTGCTATCCAAACAATGAAACAACAGCTTTTACAACTCACCAAACAAAAAGAATATAATTTAATCAAGGATTTGCTTGTAAACCTTCCTAGACAAGATAAAGGTAAAGTTTTTGAGTGGTATTTGGCAGAGCTTTATGCTGGCAATGGTTGGCTGGTTAAAGTTCAAGGTGGACGTGGGGATTTGGGAGCGGATATTTTGTTGTATCATCCAAAAACCCCTAGTCAAGTTTCTCTTATTATTCAAGCTAAAAATCATGCTAAACCATTGACTTTTGACCAGACAAAAATTGAGTTGGTTAAATTTGAGCAGCAAGCAGCAGCAAAATATAATTGTCAGCAGTTTAATTTGGTAGCGGTTAATGGGTTTGTTAAGGAGGCACAGAAACTTAATGAATTTAATATGTTGTTGTCGGATTGGGATTATATTGTTTATTTGATTGAACATTTTAATCCAGATAAAGTTGAGCCTGAAATTGAGTTGTTTGCTCATAATAGAAATGCTTACGAACAGCTAAAGAGTTTATGGCAGGATAATAAGCGGGTTGCGGTAGTGCAAGCAACTGGAACTGGTAAAAGTTTTATTATTGCAAAAGTGATGGCTGATTTTTTGGGAGAGAAACAGCTTTTATTGGCTCCGTCTCATTATATTATTAAACAGCAAAAAAAAGTAGTGCCTTGGGCTACGGCTACGCATTCCGTACAGTTTATGACTTATGCTAAATGTTCAAAACTAGGTCAAATCAGTGATGTCAAGTTAATTATTTTGGATGAGTTTCATCGTGATGGGGCGGAAGTTTGGGGTGCTGGAGTGCAAAGGGTTTTGGCTGCTAATCCAGATGCTTATGTGTTGGGGACTTCGGCAACTCCAGTGCGTTATTTGGATGGCAATCGAGATATGAGTGATGAGCTATTCGATGGGAATATTGCGGTTAATTTGTCTTTGGCGGATGCGATTGTTAAGCGAATTTTGCCAGCTCCGATTTATATTGCGGCTCTTTATACATTGGCTGAGGAGTTGAATGATTTGTTAAGTGTGTTGAAAGATAGTAATAAGTCGGAGCAGGAGAAACAGGAATTTGCGGTTGAGATTAATCAGGCGAAGTTAGATTGGGAGCAGACTGCGGGTATTCCTGAGATTTTAAAGAAGCATTTGACTGCTGATATTAATAAGTTGATTGTGTTTTGTAGGGATGAGAAGCATTTGGATGTAATGGAAGTTGAGGTGCAACGGTGGTTTCAGAAAGCTAAAATTTATAAACGGCGTAAAGTTTATCGGGTGTTGAGTGCGAGTGGTATTGCTGAAAATGATGAAAATTTGGTTGCTTTTCGGGAGGCTCAGTCAAAAGATTCTGTTCATTTGCTTTTTACAATTAATATGTTGAATGAGGGGTTGCATATTGCTGATGTGGGGGCGGTTATTTTGTTGCGTCCAACTGTGAGTCCGATTATTTTTTATCAGCAGATTGGGCGATGTTTGCAGGTTGATGTTGAGCATACGCCGATTATTTTTGATTTTGTTAATAATTTTGAGAGTATTCGGGCTAATGATTTTTTGAAGAGTTTGCAGGAGGCAAGGGATTGTGAACAGGAAAAGAGGGGTGAATTAGGTTTAGAGGAGTATTCGCCAGTTGTGCGGGTTGTTGATGAGGCTTTGGATATAATTGATGTTTTTGAGAGTATTGGGGAACGGTTGCAACCTTGGGAGGTTATGTTTCAACAGTTGGTGGAGTTTCAAGAAGAGTATGGGCATTGTAATGTGCCACTAAGATATGAAAAAAACAAAAAACTTGCAAATTGGGTTGGAGTACAACGTAAAGCTAATAAAAATCAAATTATTAGTGAAGATCGTATCAGAAGGTTAAATGAAATTGGATTTGTTTGGAATACGCTTGAAGCACTTTGGGAAGACAATTTTGCAGAATTACTCAAATATAAACAAATTTATGGAAATTGTAATGTTCCTGATAGATGGTCAGAAAATCTACAATTAGCTAAATGGGTTAGTCATTTACGTAATAATAAGAAAAATAAAGAACTTAGCGAAGAACGTATTCAACGATTAAATGAAATTGGATTTGTTTGGAAACCATTTGAAATATTTTGGGAAGAAAAATTTGCAGAATTGCTTGAATACAAAAAGATTCATGGAGATTGTAATGTTCCAATGGGATGGCCTGAGAATCCACAGCTTGCTAGATGGATTCATAGACAACGTGTTTTAAAAAAACAAGATAAAATTAGTGAAAAACGTATAAGAAAACTTGATGAAATTGGTTTTAGGTGGCGACTTCTTGAAAAAGAAATTAAGAAAGTAACATGGGAAGAACTTTTTGCAGAATTGCTTAAATATAAGGAAGTGCATGGGCATTGTAATGTTCCACTAAGATGGAAAGAAAACCCACAGCTTGGTAGATGGGTTATTACACAACGTATGTTAGAGAAAAATGAAAAACTTAGCCAAGAACATATCCAACGTTTGGAGGCCATTGGATTTGTTTGGAATACTGCTAAAAAAACTGCTAATAAAAAAACTTGGGAAGAAAATTTAGCAGATTTATTAGAATACAAAAAGAAATTTGGCCATTGTAATGTTAATAGAAAAACACATCCACAGCTTAATACATGGATTATCACACAACGCAGACTAAAAAAACAAGATAAACTCAGTAAAGTGTTTATTGCACAACTTGATATGGTTGGTTTTGATTGGAATCCATCTAATACTTATTGGGAGAAAAAATTCCTAGAATTATGTAAATATAAAGATAAGTATGGGGATTGTAATGTGCCAAATGGATGGTTAGAAAATAAACAATTAGCCGCTTGGGTTCTTGGACAACGAAAAGCAAAGAAAAAAAATGAACTTAGTAAAGAACGAATAGAATGTTTGAATAAAATTAATTTTGATTGGGAACCGTATGAAACGTTTTGGAATGAAATGTATGCTCAATTAGTGGAATATAAAAAAATACACGGGCATTGTAATGTTCCACAAACACGAAAATGGTCTAAAAATAAGAAACTTGCTACATGGGTTAGTGAACAACGGAAAGCAAAGAAAAGAGATAAAATTAGTGAAGAACATATTCAACGTTTAGAAGCTATTGGATTTGTTTGGAATACGCAAGACAAATAGAAAATTATTTATTTCATGTAATTTCCTTGAATTCTATTTCGTATTTAGTTATTGATAGCGATGTTTCATAAAGTTTAATTTCATTATTCATTTCAGAACAATATTGGATTACTTCTTTCTTCGATACTGAATCCATATTGTGACTGATGATAACTTCTTGAATTAAATCTTTGGGAAATTCGTATAAATGTTTTTCTTGACCAAATTGATCTTTTCCACATCTTTTATCGCTATTTTTTAAAAGTTTAAGTATTCTAACTTCTTCTTCGTATTCCCAATCTATTGGTTTTTCAAATAAAAGTCTTTTAATATCATTTTCATCCAAACTTTGTGGTACTGTTCTACACTTTTTATATTGTACACTTTCATACGACTTTAAAAATTCGTGTTCTGAATTAAAACCAATAATAAAACCTTTATAACTGTTTGTATAATGAGACCACATTAGTAAATTAGTCTTAGTCTTGGATAAAGATAATACTCCAAATTTTACCAAAAAAAGCTTGAAGTTTTTGGTAAAACTATGCAAAATATCTGAATTTACTTGTATTTCAGTAGTTTTTTTTGCAAATTCTCTTTTTGCAACTTTCTCCAAGTGTTTGGGTTCAATCCATGGTAAAAAATTTTCAAACGGATCGTTTAGTGCTTTTAGTTGTGAAAACCTTATCAAACGATCCTTTAATATATCATCTATCCGTTTTTCAGTTAAGTATTTATAAAACATAATTAAATTTTCTAAAAATTATGGCTCTTTGGTAATTTGCGTTGAATAATGATATAATAAAAACAATAAATTATAGATAAAAGAAAAAAAGGAATCAATGATGACAAATATATCTTTTCCGATAGAACTAGACATAGAAAATTTGGAA
>JAUCGL010000145.1 GCA_030378105.1 Candidatus Halobeggiatoa sp. HSG11
ACTATTTGTATTTTAATAAATTTATAAAGTAATTGTTTTGTCAATGCGTAAGTCCTAACATATTAAATAATTAAAAATACTTTTAAATAACAATACCTTCGCCAATCTCAAAATTTATTGTTTCGAGAATTAGGTACGATTTTCCGAAACCTAAGTAATATAATAGTTTTGGGAAATCCACTTTGCTCCATTCCCGAAATAACTATCTATTTGGCGAAGGTATTGAATAATATATTTTATTAAATATATAAGATAAAAGTTTTTAGACCTGATAGGTTTCCAAAATTTGTCAGATTTTTTGCCCAAAAAGTTTATCTGAAAAACTATATAAAAACATACCTAATATTAATAGGGACTACCAAACTACGGACTTAAAACATGCAAGACCCCATTAACCGTTCTGATAGAGATACCGGTCATGTAGAAGTTAAAAATACAACTTGTTACATGTGTGCTTGCCGTTGTGGTATCCGTGTCACCTTGCGCGACGGAGAAGTACGCTATATCCAAGGTAATCCTGATCATCCTCTTAACAAAGGCGTTATTTGTGCCAAGGGAGCTTCGGGAATAATGAAACAATATTCGCCGGCACGTTTAACCAAACCCTTAAAACGAAAGCATAACGCTGAACGTGGTGAATCTAAATTTGTTGCAATTTCTTGGGATGAAGCCTTTCAGATTTTAGAAGAACGATTGACTAAATTAAGAGCCGAAGATCCGAAAAAGTTTGCTTTTTTTACCGGTCGTGACCAAATGCAAGCTTTAACTGGTTTATTTGCCAAACAATTTGGAACTCCGAATTATGCAGCTCACGGCGGTTTTTGTTCAGTCAATTTAGCTGCTGGCCTTATTTATACAATAGGTGGTTCTTTTTGGGAATTTGGTGGCCCCGACTTAGATCGAGCTAAACTGTTTGTTATGCTAGGCACTGCCGAAGATCATCATTCCAATCCGTTAAAAATTGAACTTTCCAAATTTAAACGCAAAGGTGGACGTTTTATTTCCATCAATCCAGTTCGCACCGGCTATTCAGCGATTGCTGACAAGTGGGTTCCAATAAAAACTGGCACTGATGGGGCGTTGCTATTAGCTTTAATCCATGAATTAATTAAACAAGGATTGTATGACCGTGACTTTTTGGTTCAATATACTAATGCTCCAGAACTAGTCAATTTAGACTCAAGTAGCATGGAAGATGGTATGTTCGTGCGTTTTGAAGTACCACCCGAAGAAGGTTGCTTTGATCCTCAGAATAAATTGTGGTGGGATCGAGAATCGAATAAAGCTGTTCCAATGCACACTGATGGAGTTGACCCATATTTATTGGGAGAATTTAAATTAGACGATGGAACGCCAATCAAACCGGCTTTTCAACTGTTGAAAGAACGGGTTGATGAATATACTCCTGAATGGGCACAGGAAATAACTGGTATTCCAGCAGAAACTATTAGCTTGCTGGCTTATGAAATGGGAATTACCGCTCGTGATCATAAAATTGAACTGCCTATCGCATGGACTGATTGCTGGGATAAGGATCACGAAACAGTTACTGGTAATCCAATTGCATTTCATGCTATGCGAGGGCTTGCCGCTCATTCCAATGGTTTTCATACCATTCGCACTTTAGGTATTTTGATGAGTTTGCTTGGTACTGTTGATCGCCCTGGTGGTTATCGGCATCGGCCTCCATTTCCACGTCCAATTCCGCCTTGTGCTAAACCACCTAAAGGACCAGAAGCAGTACAAGCTGGTCAACCTCTTGATGGTATGCCACTTGGTTGGCCGGGAGAACCGGATGATTTATTTGTCGATGAGAAAGGTGAACCGGTGCGGCTTGATAAAGCTTTCTCATGGGAGTATCCATTGGCAGTGCATGGTATGATGCACAATGCAATCACTAATGCGTGGCGTGGTGACCCATACTCAATTGATACAATGATGATTTTTATGGCTAATATGGCTTGGAATTCATCTATGAATACAACTGAAGTGCGGAAAATGCTGGTTGATAAGGACGATAATGGCGAATATAAAATTCCGTTTTTAGTGGTGTGTGATGCTTATCAATCGGAAATGGTGGCTTTTGCAGACCTTGTGTTACCTGATACTACTTATCTTGAACGCCATGATGTTATGTCAATGTTGGATCGGCCTATTTCGGAATATGATGGGCCGGTTGATTCGGTGCGGATTCCAGTTTTACCACCTAAAGGAGAATGTAAACCTTTTCAAGAGGTATTGATTGAACTTGGTTATCGGCTTAAATTACCTTTATTTACTAATGAAGACGGTTCACGCAAATACAAAGATTATCCTGATTTTGTTATAAACTTTGAAACCAGTCCCAATTCTGGAATTGGTTTTCTGGCTGGTTGGCGTGGCAAAGATGGCAAGAATTTCATGCGTGGTGAGCCAAATCAACGTCAATGGCAGGAATATGAGCAGAATAATAATGTTTTTCACTATGAGTTGCCTAAATCGTATCAATACATGCGGAACTGGAATAAAGGTTATTTGAATTGGGCTAGACATCACAGTCTGATTCGTTATGCAGAACCTATTATGATTCATATTTATTCGGAAGTACTGCAAAAATTCCGCCTTTCAGCACAAGGTAAATGGGATGGCAAACAACCACCGGAACATCTGCGAGATCGAGTGAATACTTATTTTGACCCTCTGCCATTTTATTATGAGCCATTGGAATCTCAATTAGTGGACACTAATATTTATCCACTTAAAGCCATAACTCAACGTCCGATGGCGATGTATCATTCATGGGATTCGCAAAATGCGTGGTTGCGGCAAATTCATACTTACAATTTTTTATTTGTTAATCCACAAGTTGGTGTTTCTAATGGGTTTAAAGATGGGGATTGGATTTGGGTTGAATCGCATATTGGGCGAATTCGATGTCGGTGTCGATTCACTGAAGCAGTGGAGCCGGGTACGGTGTGGACTTGGAATGCGATTGGTAAAGCGGCTGGAGCATGGGGACTTTCTCCTAAAGCCAATGAATCTCAACAAGGTTTTCTACTTAACCATTTGATTTCGGAAGAATTACCTCCGCATCAACATGGTGAACATTTATCTAATTCTGATCCTGTAACTGGGCAAGCTGCTTGGTATGATTTACAAGTACGGATTTATAAAGTGACAGATGGTGAACCAACTCAAACTTTACCGCAGTTCGCACCTGTGAAACCATTGCCGGGTATGGATAGTAAGCCTCGGAAATGGCAAGCTTATTTTGCTGGAATGTTTAAGAAAAAGTAATTTTAATAAGGAAAGCTTTTTTCGCTTGACATAAATATTATGATTTGTCAGTATGTTTGGTGGACTAAATAATCAAACATACTTGGCAGGATATTTTTTATGCAGGGTAAACTTGTTTGAATGTTGGTTAATATTGAATGTACAAGCAAATTAACCAAGACCAAACATAAATCCAATCAATAATTTATGTATTTGTTTATATTATAATGGTCGGTTACGCTTTGCTCCATCGACCCTACCAACTATTTAATTTTGGTGCTGTTTGGTGTTATTTGGTGGATTTCCGCTTCGCTTCTATCCACTCTACGGAAAAATATATTGAAATTAATGCCGTTATTCTGGAAATTCTATAATTCTGTTAATCCTGATTCAGACAATAGACAACCAAGTACAGCGAATTAACGAAATAAACTAATACTTCAAAACCCAAATATTCGCTTATTTCGCCAATTCGTTGTACTGATTGCCCCATAATCAATTAATATTTCGTGTAATCATGTTTAAAACATCTTGTCAGAATCAGAATTAACAGAATTTAAGAATTAACAGGATTAAAACCTAAAAACCGCTTGTGCTTTTATCCTGAAAATCCTATAATCCTGTTAATCCTGTTCAAAACAAAAAAATACAAACAACAAAAGGAACCAAAAAATGTCCAAAGATTTAGATATTATTAAAAAGTTAGAGAAAAAATTAAATATAAAATTTGAAGCTAAGTTTTCAAAATATGAAGAAACAGATTGGAATAAACCTAATAGCCAATATGAACTAAACGATTCAGAACAAGTAATTAAATTACGCTTACATAACTTGGGATTGACAAAAGTTTCGGTTGAAATGGCTTACGTTGAAATAGCTTACTTAGTTAATTTGCAACATTTAGATTTAGGAGCAAATCAACTGAGTGTTTGGCCGGTTGAAATGGCTAACTTAGTTAATTTGCAACAGTTAAATTTAAGGGCAAATCACCTGAGTGTTTGGCCAGTTGAAATGGCTTATTTAGTTAATTTGCAAGAGTTAGAACTAAGTTATAATCACCTGAGTGTTTGGCCTGTTGAAATGGCTAATTTAGTTAATTTGCAACAGTTAGATTTAGGCAATAATAAACTGAGTGTTTGGCCAGTTGAAATGGCTAATTTAGTTAATTTGCGAGCGTTAGATTTAGATGGTAATCAACTGAGTGCATGGCCGGTTGAAATGGCTAAATTAGAAAATTTGCATTTTTTAAATCTAAGAGTTAATAAATTATCCATTCCCCCAGAAATATTAGATAGCTGTGATCCCACCAAAATAACCAACTACTACATCCAACTTGCAAAAAACCGCAAACCTCTCAACGAAGCCAAAATGCTTATCGTAGGACAAGGTGGTGTTGGCAAAACTTCCCTTGTTAATCGCCTAACCAAAGATATTTACAACGATGCCGAAAACAAAACCGAAGGCATTCAAATTAACCAATGGCAAATCAAAGTTAAAGCTGAAAACATCCGCCTCAACATCTGGGACTTTGGTGGCCAAGAAATCATGCACGCAACCCACCAATTCTTCCTAACCAAACGTAGCCTCTACATCCTTGTCCTTGATGCCCGCCAAGGTGAACAAGAAAGCCGAGTTGAATACTGGCTCAAACTAATACAAAGCTTCGGTGGTGATTCCCCAATTATCATTGCCATCAACAAAACCGACCAACACCCATTAGACATCAACAAACGAGGTTTAAAAGCCAAATATCCCAGCCTAAAAACTTTCTTTGATATATCCTGCAAAACTAACCAAGGCATTCCCGAACTTGTTGAAAACCTCAAATATCAACTAGATAATTTAGAACATGTCCACGACCCATTCCCAAGCGATTGGTTCCAAGTTAAACAAACTTTAGAAGACATGGACAAAGATTATATTGACTATGCCGAATACATCCAAATATGCGAACAACAAGCCGTAGCGGACGAACTCAGCCAACAAACTTTAATCGGCTTCCTACACGATTTAGGCATAGTCCTCAACTTCCGTGACGACCAACTCCGCCCCCAATTACGCAATACCAACATCCTCAACCCCGAATGGGTGACACAAGGTGTTTACAAATTACTGAATTCATTTGACTTAAACCAAAACAAAGGGGTATTAAAACTCGATCAATTAGCCAACTTATTAAATCAACACAACTATCCAGCAGACAAACAATGTATTATAATCGACATGATGGAAAAATTTGAACTCTGCTTCGAGATTCAGGATTCCAACCGCCAACAATTCCTTATCCCAGAACTACTTGCCAAAGAAGAACCAGATATCAACTGGGATTACGAAAATAGCCTTGCTTTCCAATATCACTATGACGTATTGCCCAGCAGCATTATGTCCCGCTTTATTGTGCGAATGCAACAACTTATCTCCAAAAAAACTTACTGGCACAGCGGCGTAGTTTTAGTAAAAGATGGCAACAAAGCTCTGGTTAAATCCGATGTCGAAGATAAGAAAGTTTTCATTTGGGTAACTGGCAAAACCAGCCGTAAATTCCTAACTCAAATCCGCAAACAGTTTGAAGACCTCCACCAATCAATCCCCAAAATCAACGCTATTGAACAAGTTCCGTATAAAACTGAAATCATTGCATATGAAGACTTACTTATATCAGAAGAAATGGGCAAGAATACCTTTTTTATTCCAAAATTAAGAGAAGAAACACCAATAAGCAAACTACTAGATGGGATTGAAAAGATAGAAATTAAGAAAATAGAGCCTATTCAAAAAACTGAAGTAACGGAACCATCAAACAGAATTGTTAATTTTTGGCAGAAATATAAAGAAAGTATTGGAATAATATTTACTATAGTCGCAGCTATTGCGGCAATTATAGCTTTAATTTAATTAAGATTTTCGGAGTTCAAAGCAAAGCTTTGTTAATATTTTTATTTTGCTCCTTTCCTTAATGGCAACCATAAAAAATTGCCCCTACTAGAGTTTGGGAACGTATTTCGATATTTAAACAACTTCATTAAATGCTTGTCTTGTCAATGCGTAAGTCCTATTATACTATTTAATTATCATATTAAATTTCATCAAACAAACTCCTTAATACTTATGGTTATACGTTTATTATTAATATTAATCCCAATATTGATAGGAATAATTCCCTATTGGACTGGTATAAAAGTAGAACAAGAATTTACTAAAACTACTAAAAAATTATATCAATCTAACGGATTAAAAGTCCTGCAAACTGACTATCAACGTGGTTGGTTTAACTCTTATGCTTCTTCTGTAGTACAAACAAATACCCAAAATTTTGATGTTGACCATAAAATAAATCACGGTTTAATGCCACTAATTAAAACCTCAATCCATACTATTGTGCAAATTGATGATAAAATACTACTGGATGTTTTAACAAAAATTAAGATAAACGGTGATAACACAAGTGTTTTAAACACTCCAACATCACAAATAAAAAATTATAAATGGCAAAATTTACAAGGACATATTTCTGCTAATCGTCAACTAACGGATATAAAAACTACGCTCAACAGTTCATTATTAAGCAATGGGCATATTAAAGCTCAAAATATATCTTTACAATTGAATATTAATGACGGAATTGGCAGTGGTGATTTGAAAATTGCAAATATGACTGGAGCGGGACTACAGTTAGAAACTATCAAATTAGATGGTCAAGGCCAAATTCAAGCCGATAATCTTATGTTGGCTATAAAAACCAAAATTGAAAAAGTAGGAAACTATGGTTCAAGTAATGGTTATATTGAACTAACTAATTGGCATTTACCATCTTTATTACAAATGGTTTCGACATACGGTAAAGAGATAACCTTGAATCGAATGATACAGGGAATGGAATTATTGGAACATTCGCCTAAATTATCAATTACTAATTTTGAATTGGATACCTTGGAAGGATTAATACATGGCGATTTACAAATAAAAATGCAACCACTTGAAAATCCGTTGTCAGTTTTATTTAATCCTAACCCATTGTTAAAACTTTTTAATGTACAATTAGCAGCTTATATCCCAAAACCATTTTTATCCACATCAACTCAGTTGAAAGCATGGGTTAAAAAAGGTATTTTGGTGGAAAACAATACAAATTATTATCAAACTCAAATAGTTTTAGATAATGGATTATTACAAGTAAATGGAAAGCAATCAGCCTTAAGTGCAATTTTACAATGAAAAAATCTCTCAGTTATCGTGATGCTGGTGTTAATATTGACAATGGCAATTTATTAATTGAACGCATTAAGCCTATCGTTGCCAATACTAAACGCCCAGAAATGTTGTCAGGTATTGGTGGTTTTGGTTCCCTATTTGAAATACCATTAGAACGTTATAAAAAACCAGTGTTAGTATCTGGCACTGATGGAGTTGGTACCAAACTTAAACTAGCAATTGAACTTAATAAATATGATTCTATAGGAATAGATTTAGTTGCTATGTGTGTCAATGATATAATTACTTTGGGTGCTGAACCGCTATTTTTTTTAGATTATTATGCAACCGGTCAACTTGATGTTGATGTTGCTACCCAAATAATTGCTGGCATTGGTAAGGGTTGTGAATTGTCTGGAGCTGCATTGGTTGGGGGCGAAACGGCTGAAATGCCGGGTATGTATAAAAATGAAGACTACGATATTGCTGGATTTTGTGTTGGTATTGTTGATAAAGATAAAATAATTGATGGCAGTTTGGTACAAGCTGGGGATGCTTTAATTGGGATTGCTTCCAGCGGCCCACATTCTAATGGTTATTCTTTAATCCGTAAAATCTTAGAAAATCATTCATTGGCACAGAATATTGACGGTAAAAATTTAGGTGAGTTATTGTTAGAACCTACTCGAATTTATGTTAAATCATTGCTAAATTTAATGCAAAAAATACCAATTCATGCTTTGGCTCATATAACTGGTGGCGGATTATTAGACAATTTGCCTAGAGTATTGCCAGATGATTTACATGCTTGTATTTGTACTAATAACTGGCCAACTCCACCGGTTTTTCAATGGTTACAAAAACAAGGAAATATTGCGGAAAAAGAAATGTATCGTACTTTTAATTGTGGAATTGGTATGGTTGTTTGTGTAGCTAGTGAAAATAAAACTGAGGCATTAAACTGTTTAAAAGAAGCTGGAGAAACTGCTTGGTGTATCGGAATGATTGATAGTAAGTTGAAAGATGCACAGAGTATGTTAGTTATTTAAATTTTTCTGATTATAACGGATTCTATTATATAGACATTCATAAAAATACATTCGTGTGAAACCTGCGAGGTTTTGGAAACCTCGTAGGTTTATAAGTGAAATCATTTATCTGAAAAACTATAGTCAGAAACTTTTATTACATTTATCAATATTTAAACCCTAAATGACTCTTAAGGAATGAAACTTAAATAAATTTTCAACCTCTCCCAGCCTCTCCTTATCAATGAAGAGGGAGTTCCCCCACCATAAAAAAGGAGGGAGCTAAGTAGCATTGTCATTAAGTTAAGGGCAACCATAAAGGATTGCCCCTACGTTACTGAAACCAATTCTTTTAACTTAATGGTAGTGGGCTAAGGGGGGAGAGTTAAGCTATTTAAGTTTTATTCCTAAATACTTAATAATGAATAATCCTCAAGTTTCTGTTATCATTGTATCGTTTAATACTCGTGATTTATTACGAGATTGCTTAAATACTCTTATTAAAGAAGCTGGCAATATTAACTATGAAATAATAGTTATTGACAACGCTTCTAAAGATGATTCTGCGAATATGGTTGCAACTGAATTTCCAGATATTAAATTGATTTGTAGTACAGAAAATCTGGGATTTGCAGCAGCTAATAATTTAGGTTTTGCCCAAGCACAAGGTGATTATATAGTATTACTCAATTCTGATGCTTTTTTGTGGCCACATGCTCTTGAAAGGTCTTTAGAATATATACAAGCTAATCCTAAAATTGGAATTGGTGGAGCAAGATTGATTAATCCAGATGAAAGCTGGCAACCATCAGCTCGTTTATTCCCTAGTTTACTGAATCATTTAATAGTTATCTCTGGTTTGGCCAATAAATACCCAAAGTCTAAATTTTTTGGTCGTATGGATCGCACTTGGGCTGATACCAACCAAGCGGCTAGTGTTGATTGGGTACCAGGGGCTTTTTCAATAATGCCACGTAAAGTACTGGAAAAAGTTGGTTATTTCGATGAACAGTTCTTTTTATATTGTGAAGAAGTTGATCTGTGTAAACGTTTTAAAATGGCTGGTTATGAAGTATACTATTGGCCAGATGTAACTGTTATTCATTTAGGTGGCGAATCTTCTAAGAGTTTAACTGATTTAGAGATGTCAACTAGTGGTAAACAAATTAACCTATGGCAAATACGAAGCACTCTATTATACTATCGTAAACATCATGGGTTAATCATAACTTGGTTATGGATGCAATTGGAAAATAATTGGCATTTATTGAGAATTTGGAAAAATTGTTTTAACCAAAAAGCTAATAATTCCAAAACAATGCGTAAATTGCTTAAACAAGCATGGCATGAAACACAAGGTGGGAAAATTTCTCCACCACGTCCTTGGTAAAATTATGAAATATTTAAAAATTAATAATACCAAAATACTTATCTTAAGTCCCATTTAAATAGTGAAATATATACTTCGATTTATTAATTGGATATTTGTTATTGGATTACTGTTTGTAGGAACTGTTTTATCCAATACATTGTTTTTTGCCGGTATAAGTTTAATATTTGCAGCACTGCTTATTTCACCATATATACAAGATTTTTTGCGTAAATTTTTTAAAGTAAATTATCTTATCAGTGTTAGATTCATAATTATTTTAACAGCTATATTGACAGCAATTGTTTCTTTACAATATGAAAAAGAGGAAAATTTATTTACCGCTAAATTCTTATTATTTCAATTTTATTTTGGTGAAGATATTGAAGGAATGAATAGAGTAATTAAGAAAGAAGCGGAAAATAGAAGAAAACAAGAATATCTTACTGTACGTGAAGACATACGTGCAGAATTGAAATATTTATATGATGATACTCAATATCATGAAGTTATTATGCAAAGTGCTTCATATGTATCTTTTGATGCTCATATAAAGAAATTATATAAAGATGCTGAAGAAAAACTGAAACAAGAACAAATAAAGACAATTCTTGATATAGTTCCGCAATTAGTTAAAGAGAAAAAATATGTAGAAGCATATCGTTTAGCTGAACCATTTCATATAGAAGAGTTACAAAAGGTTATGGCAAAAGCTAAAAAGCAAATTGATAAAAATTTCAAAAAACTGAAAAAATGGTATAAAAGTGGAAAATATGAAAGGGTTATCAAAAATGGCAAAAAACAGATTGATTACGATTGCAGGATAAAAACTCTAATTGCTAAATCTGAATCTGCTCAAGAGACTAGAAATAAAAATAAAAAAATAAGTCGTACGATAAAAAAGACTTCTAATTTAATAGATCGTCGTAGATACGAAAAAGCGATTAAAATGGTGAATGAGTTTGAATTTTCTAATCATCCAAGGTTACAAGCACTTGTTAAACGGGCTCAATCTAAGCTTAAAAAGAGTAAGGAAAAGAAGATATTAAGAAAATTACGCAATATACCATCAGCACAGATAGAAGCTAATTTAAGAGAATATACTAATTTGCTTGAATTATTTCCAGATAATAAAAAATATAAGCAGAAATTGGCTCATTATAAGCAACAATTTTTAGAGCTTGGTAAAAAACCTCCATTGCCTATTAGTAAAGATGAGTATGAACAATGGCCCTTTACAGTTTCTAAAGGGGAATTGGAATGTATTCCGCCAGGTAAGGTGACGTTTAAAACTGGTGATAAAGTTTATGCTATCAGTGAATTGGCAATTGTAACTGGTAATAATTTGAAAATAGATGATATTTTGCAAGACAACTTAACTATGGAAGACATAGATATAATCGCTAAGAAAGGATTAGATTTGTGTAGTAAATAACGTTTAAGGGGTAACCACAAGGGATTACCCCTACAAACTTAAAATTTCTCGTTTTTTGATTTTTTAAAGTACCATAGGTTTTATGGTTATTCATGTTTCACTCCTTCGTGGTTAACAATTGATTCATAAACCCTGAAAGGGTTGAATGTGAATAGCCACCGATGAAATCGGTGGAATATTATTAAGTTCCATAATTTGGCATCCCTCAACAAATATTTGACAGTTATTTCGAGAATGAAATGAAGTGAATTTCCCGAAACAATTGCTAGATATGGCTTTCGGGAAATACGTTTTACTCCATTCCCGAAACAACTGTTAATCGCCCTTAAGTCCCTCACTACCATTTGCGTTAAGGTCAACCATAAAGGATTGCCCCTACGTTATGTGAATATTCGTATCTTAACAAATTTATAAAATGATTGTTTTGTCAATGTGTTAAGTCCTATAAAAATACTAATCATCATTAAAAATATCAGCAATCGGTAAACTAATATTCATTTGTTCATCAATAACATCACCGCTAGTAAAATGATGTGCTTCTTCGGGCGAAGTGTAAACAACTATAGCCCCTCCTATCGGAACAACTAACCAGCAAGATTTCACCACTGCTCCAAAATAAACTGTAAATTGATCTAATATTTCCTCTAACGTTTGAGTATGAGATAATACCTCAATAGCGACCGAAGGCATTTCAATCATTTCTATCGGTTCCGGCAATGATAAGTTCACATCTCGTTTTGGATAAAGGCTTATATCTGGAGTATAATTTTTATTATCAAGGTTCAAAGTTAAATCAGTAAAAACTGAATATTTTTCTAATTTTAATAATGCTCCAATCAATTTAGCTTTAGCATAGGCATTGTTGTAATAAGGTAACATTTTAAATATCTCCGGGAATTTGAAGTTAAAATTTTTGGTATTTTTAAGTTTAAATTAAGCATAAAACATTCAAACAATTGATAAACCTACCTATGTTTTGATTGATAATGCACCTTGGCATACAAGTGATGTTTTC
>JAUCGL010000146.1 GCA_030378105.1 Candidatus Halobeggiatoa sp. HSG11
ATCAGCATTTATGTAAATATTCGTAACTATTATGATTGGTACAAAATTAATATTTTTTATGTTTATAATTGTATAAGTTTTAATTAATCCTATAATCAGTAATTATTTATATGGTAAAATAACAGATATTTCAATTCTGATAACGATGTGCAGATTGACAAATAGATGAGAATTTATTTTTAAGAATTAAAGTTGTTTTAATTAACAAACTATACTGACATTATACTATTACTAGCTATGATAAGCAAATTTCATAAAAATATGTCTAATTATATTACTAATTTAAGTATAAAACTGATAGTATTCATAGCTACACTAACAAATAACTATCTAATCGGTTTAAACCAATGCCTGAAATAGAAAATCAAAAAAATCTTGCCAAATCTGTAGCAAGAGCAATGAAAAAGAAAGGTTGGGAAATTATTTTTCCAACCACTGATACTGAAGAGTATGATTTTACAGCAATTAAAGGAAAAGTTTGTGCTGCAGTACAAGTAAAAAATTGGAAAAGGACTGTCGGAGTTCCTCAAATTAGGAAATTTATTGAGTTTCTTAAATTGCCAATGGGAGGAGAGTTTAATCGAGGTTTTTTTATAACTACCAGTGATTTTGGGAAGGCAGCTATTACTTTAGCAGAGCAAAACAGAACAATTCACTTAGCCACTTTTCAAAAAAAGCGTTTAAAAATCCTTTCTCAAGATGACAATACAGATGTACAAGTTGCCGCTAATAAAGATGGTAAAACTTACATAGGAGTATTTACTTGTAAAGGTGGAGTAGGCAAAACAACTGTCAGTGCTCATTTAGCTGGCTCTTTGGCATTAATGGGATATGATGTTGCTTTACTGGATTTGGACCCACAACGGCATTTGAATGTATTATTGCCAGAAGGAATTTATCTGCCTCGTAAGCCACCAAACTTAGGTAGTACAATCAATGTGTTCAACTATGATGAATATGACCCCTCTTTTAAAGAAAGATTTGTTATTTGTGATTGTTCACCTGACTTTCAAAATAACCCACCAGAGATGATGGAAAAGCTTAATTATTGTATTATTCCCACCATGCTTAATCCTTTGGGTTTAAATAAAAATGGTCATGTTATTGTATCAACATTGGAAAAAATTCGCAGTTTGAATAAAAATGCTTATTTGATGGTGTTGGTTAACAGTTTATATAATGAAAAAACTACTGAATTGATAAGAGTTTTAAAACAAGAATATCAAAAGCTATTCAAAAAATTGGAAGCTAAAGATCGGCATTTCAAATTTATCGACCCAGAAGAATGTGCTATTAGATTTAGTAAGCAATTGTTTTATTGGGGCAGTCATATTTACATGGGTGGTGAAAGTGAATTAGCTTTCAAAACAATAGGTGGTAGGTGCTTGCCAAAGGAAGATTTTTTAAGACTGGTTGAATATTTGGAAGAAAGTACTAAAATTGGCCAGTTTAAATTATTGTAGAGTAGATAGAAATTAGTCTGTCTAAAAACAGCTTTTATTCTGTCTTAAAATTTCCCGTTTTTCGATTTTTAAAGTACCATAGGTTTAACCTATGGCTATTCATGCTTCACCCCCTTCGGGGTTAACATAGGTTAATTGATTCATAAATTTTTTGCTATTTTATACATGATTTTTAAAATAGTTATGATTAACTCTACTAAAATATTAAAGCTACACAAATAATGGAGGATTTACTATCTTTTTTACCAACAGGAGATTATTATGACCCAAAAACAGAACTATGGTTCCGATCCAGTTGCAGTTCGTGAAACAGATCAATATAAAGCTGAATATATTGAAAGTCTTGTAGAACATTGGGACCAATTAATAGATTGGAATGCAAGAGCTGAAAGTGAAGGTCATTTTTTTATTGATGTTTTAAGAGAAAAAGGAGCAAAACGTATTCTTGATGTAGCAACCGGTACCGGTTTTCATTCAGTTAGATTATTAGAAAATGGTTTCGATGTTGTAAGTGCAGATGGCAGTCCAATGATGTTAGCTAAAGCATTTGAAAATGCTAGAAAAAGAGATAAAATATTACGTACTGTACATGCAGATTGGCGATGGTTAAATCGAGATATACACGAAAAATTTGATGCTATTATTTGCTTAGGTAATTCCTTTACTCACCTATTTTCTGAACAAGCTCGCCGTAAAGCTTTAGCAGAATTCTATGCCGCCTTACGTCATGATGGTATCTTAATTTTAGATCAACGCAATTACGATAGTATTTTGGACCAAGGTTTTTCTTCAAAACATGTTTATTACTATTGTGGTGACAATGTAAAAGCTGAACCAGAACATGTAGACCCAGGTTTAGCCAGATTTCGTTATGAATTTCCTGATCAGTCCGTTTTTCACCTTAATATGTACCCCTTACGTAAAAAATATGTACATAATCTTATGAAGGAGGTTGGATTTCAAAATATAACAACCTACGGTGATTTTCAAGAAACCTATCATAGTGACGAACCAGATTTTTTTGTCCATGTAGCTGATAAAAAATACGAACCAGAGGAGGAAGAAAATAAATGAGCTATTCGACCACCGTAGAAGTTGCTCGTACTTACTACAATAGTGATGATGCTGACAACTTTTATGCAACTATTTGGGGTGGAGAAGATATTCATATCGGTATATATGAATCTGAACAAGATTCTATATTTGATGCAAGTCGTAAAACCGTATATCGTTTAGCTAATTTAGTACCTTTACATAGTGCAACTAAAGTTTTGGATATCGGCTCTGGATATGGCGGTACTGCTAGGTATTTAGCTAAAACTACTGAATGTCAGGTCGATTGTTTAAACTTAAGCGAAATCCAAAACAAACGTAATCGACAATTAAATCAAGAGCAAAATCTAACGGATAAAATTACAGTCATAGATGGTAGTTTTGAAGCAATTCCAGTCGAAACTGAACAATATGATTTAGTATTATCACAAGATGCTATTTTACATAGTAGTAACCGACAACAGGTTTTAACCGAAGCTCTGAGAGTATTAAAACCGGGTGGAAATTTTATCTTTACTGATCCAATGCAAAGTGACGATTGTCCAGATGGAGTATTACAACCAGTTTTAGATAGAATACATCTTGATTCAATGGGTTCGATTAGTTTTTATAGTAAAGTTGCGATGGAACTTGGATTTGAAAAGATACAAGTTATTGAAATGACCGATCAATTAATTAATCATTACAGTCATGTATTGCAAGAGTTAGAAAATCGTCATGTTGAAATGCTAAAAGTATGTAGTCAAGATTATCTTACACGCATGAAAACTGGTCTTAATCACTGGATTGAAAGCGGTAATAAAGGTTATTTGGCTTGGGGAATTTTACATTTTAAAAAACCTGTTAGAAAGCTTTGAAATATGGCATTTCTTAGTTTAAATAGAATACAGTTAAGATTAATTAAATAATTTGATAATCCTAAATAATGTAGTGATAACCCCAAAAAACCTACTAGGTTTCAAAAACCTAGTAGGTTTGACTACCAATAATTTCACTTATAAACCTACGAGGTTTCCAAAACCTCGCTGATTTTTATACGAATGTATTTTTATAAATGTCTATAGGTAAAAACTATGGAATACGAATTGATTAAAATGCTATCTGCCTAACATCAGTTAAGAATTGCTATAAGATAAATACTCATATGGAAAAAATCAATGTTGTTAATTTAACCAAAATTTTTGGTACTAATCCCAAAAAAGCTTTAAAATTATTAACTCAAGGTGTTAGTAAAGATAAAATTTTTAATACAACTGGTCAAATTGTTGGATTAGCGGATATTAATTTCACTATCTCTCAAGGCGAAATTTTGGTAGTAATGGGATTGTCTGGTAGTGGTAAATCTACTCTCATCCGTTGTATTAACCGTCTTATAGTCCCAAGTCAAGGGCAAGTATTAATTGATGGAACAGATATAAGTACATTAGATCATCATGCTTTGCTTGAACTAAGACGGCAAAAATTTGGGATGGTATTTCAACATTTTGCCTTGTTTCCACACCGTAATATTCTTGATAATGTTGCTTTTGGTTTAGAAATTCAACGTATGGAAAAAGAACAACGGTATGAAAAAGCTCGTTCTGCTTTACAACTAGTTGATTTAGAAGATTGGGAGGATGCTAGACCAAGTCAACTAAGTGGTGGTATGCAGCAACGAGTTGGACTGGCTAGAGCTTTGGCGGTGGAACCGGATATTTTGTTGATGGATGAAGCTTTTAGTGCGTTAGACCCATTGATACGTGGGGATATGCAAAATGAGTTGCTGACATTACAAGCCCGAGTACATAAAACTATCTTGTTCATCACTCATGATTTAGATGAAGCTTTGAAAATAGGCAATCGAGTGATATTGATGAAAGATGGTCAGATAGTGCAAATTGGTACTCCAGAGGAAATTGTGTTATCGCCGGCTAATGAATATGTACAGAATTTTATTGAAAACGTAGATAAATCAAAGATTCTTACTGCTAAATCGGCCATGATTCCAGTTTATATAACGGCTTCTCCTGATGATTCTCCACAAACTGTTTTGAACAAAATGGAAGAAAGTTGTTTATCTCGTATTTTGGTAGTTAATTCTAATAATATTTTACTAGGTATAATTAATATAAAAACTTTACAGGCAATTCGTGATGAAAAGAATATTGAAAATTTGATAGAACCAACAGTCCCAACTGTAACTATTAATGAACCTCTTAAAGTTCTTATTTCTATTTTAGCTGAATGGTCTGGACAGTTACCGGTTGTGGATGAACAACAGCAACTTTTAGGAATAGTTAATTCAAATACTGTATTAGCAGCACTTAAATAATTTAATTTATTAAGTCTTGCAAAGATGTTTTTAGTTCTTGAGTATTTTTAAATACAGTCCATTTTGATAATCCGTGAAAAATTTCTTTATAATCAATATTATTTGTTACTTCTCGGATAAAAATATGCAAAATTTGTTGTGGATATTGACGAGCGATATTGGCATAAATTTTTGGATCATGTTCACCAGAATCACCTATTAAGATAAAACGGCGTTGAGGACAACATTTTAACAAAGCTTTGATGGATTTATTTTTATGATTTTGAGATGATTGAATAAATTTAAATAAACTACTATCTTTCCAGCGAAATAAACGTAAGTGAAAACTACCATTTGGAAAATTATTTTCTGTCAAAAAATTGGTTAATGGTTGATAAAGTTGCCATGGACTGGCCGAAACATAATGAAATGTTATGTTTTTACCAAAATTATTATAAAATTCAGCCATACCAAGAACCGGTTTAAACGGGTTAATAAAAGTATTTTTAAGCAAAGCTTGTTTATCCAGCACTTCACTTATTTTTACCGTATCATCAATATCAGATATTATAGAAACTCCTTTATTGTCAATAAGATGGATTTTACCAATAAAATCTCTTTTATCATCAGGGCGAGTTACAGCTTTGAAATTAATAACATAACCGGTTCGCAATATTTCAATTTGTTTAGCAGGTAAAATCAAACTATCAAAAAAATGTCCATTACGAGCAGATTTATTTTTTAAAGTAATCAATTCGTTATCTAAATTAATAGAAATTTGCTTACCTCTTTCATTATCAACAAAAAAAGTTTTAGCTCGTTCTATAAATAACGAATTAAGCTTAAGCTGTTCGGTTTCTTCTATATCAAATAAATGACGCATTGATTGAGATATACTACCGCCCCATTCTGGCTCATAAATCCAACCATGAATATTCAGTTGCCAGTTGGTAATAAAATCTTTGAACATCAATACCAATAACACGAATTCCTTTATATAACTTAATATTATCATCACCATACATCACATCAACTACTGCTTTCTGGTTCAATTCGATGAAAGCAGTATAACGTAAATTGCGTCTTGCTTGAGTGAAAGTACTATTTGTTACACTACCTGTATCATAATTCATTGCAAATTAGTTTAATATTAGTTGGTTGGATTTCAAACTTTTTTTGAAGTATCATTACGTAACTATTATTGGAAAATATAATTTCCTGATACGAGTGAAAACTGTTGGGATTTTGTGATGTCTATTTTTGAACTCTTCATCCTCAATTAGCTCTTGACTTGTATCAACTGCTTGTTTTTTTAAACATCGTTATACCTTTATCAAAAATATTTTTATGTTATAATATTAATTATATCTCACAATCACTTATCCTTAACTTAATGGCAGTGCCGCTGGTGCATGGGAACGAGAAAAATCAGGCGAGTTTGCCTTTATATTTCACAGTATTAATCATTAATTCAAGCAAGTTATTCTATTATCCTGTCAAACACACCTGATAAGTTGATATAACTCAGTTATTTATGACAATCTATTTAAAAAACTATGTCAAATATCTATGATGATTCCATTTAAATTTAACCTCGGATAATATTTAACTTTGAAACTCCCTCCATTAAGCCTTTACATACATATCCCTTGGTGTATTCGCAAATGCCCTTATTGCGACTTCAATTCCCACCAAATAAAAACAGCTTTACCAGAACAAGAATATATAACAGCATTATTGCTTGACTTAAAACAAAATTTCCCGAAAAACAGAAATATAAATAGCATTTTTATTGGTGGCGGAACTCCCAGCGTATTATCCAATGAAGCAATTTCTGAACTATTATCCAAAATAAAAACTTACTTGCTAATTAACAAAACTGCTGAAATAACTATGGAAGTCAATCCCGGTACCGCAGATAAATTACAAGGTTTTAACACTGCTGGAATTAATCGTTTATCATTGGGAATTCAAAGCTTTAATGATATATTTTTGCAAAATTTAGGTCGCATTCATGGCTGTATAGAATCAATTCAAGCCATAAAAACTGCCCAACAAATTGGATTTAATAACATAAATTTAGATTTAATGTTTGGTTTGCCGGGTCAAACAGTTACAGATGCTTTAAAAGATTTACAAATAGCGATAAGTCACCAACCATCTCATATATCATGGTATCAATTAACCATTGAACCCAATACTTATTTTTATAATAAAATGCCGAAATTTTTACCCGATGATGAACTACTATGGGAAATCCAAATTGCTGGCCAAAAATATTTAGCTGCACAAGGATATAAACAATATGAAGTTTCTGCATATGCCAAATCAGGCTATCAATGCCAACAT
Organism: Candidatus Halobeggiatoa sp. HSG11; assembly: GCA_030378105.1. Taxonomy (GTDB): domain Bacteria; phylum Pseudomonadota; class Gammaproteobacteria; order Beggiatoales; family Beggiatoaceae; genus DRQV01. The sequence goes on from JAUCGL010000146.1 coordinate 7,156, forward strand.
AATTTTAACTATTGGAAGTTTGGGGACTATTTAGGAATAGGAGCTGGAGCTCATAGTAAAATTACCAATGATAATGGAATAACTCGTTTTTCTAAACCAAGCCATCCCAATACTTATTTACAATCAACCGCAAAGATTGAATTAAAAACACTTACCAATGAAGATATTATATTGGAATTTATGATGAATGCTCTACGTTTGCTAGAAGGTTTTACTGAAGCAGAATTCACTAATAATACTGGTTTAGATATGAGTTATATAAAAAAACCATTACAACAAGCCTTAAAAAAAGGTTGGTTACAACAAAATAATCAACATATTTCCACTACTGAAACTGGAATGCGTTTTTTAAATTGTGTATTGGAAATGTTTATGTTAGATTGAAAATAGTGCTAGATAATCAATATGTTCGGATAGTTTTAAAAATCAAAAAATCAAGTATTGCTAGACATTGATATAACAAACTTGCTTTTTAATAATTGCCATAGATGAAACCTATGGAATCAAATTAATTAAAATACTCTCTGCGTCAACCGTCAATTATTTAGGAAAGATGTCTAATATATATCAAATATTTTGCTTGCAATTCTCATACTTCTCTTTAACAACATGATTAACTACACGTTCTCTTAAATCTGCACTTATAACTTATTTGCTTAATCCTACTTTACCTAGAAGCTTTTTCATGCCTAATCTGTTTCCATAAATTTGTAAATAGGTTATCTACTAATAGTCCTTTTCAGCATTTATGCTGTTAATGTTGGTAATATGGGAACTTTTTTGGTATTATTCACAGGCATCTTTTATATGGTTTTTATCAAATATTCAGTTATTCGATATTATACTATATTTAGGGTCTTTTTTATTTTCTTTCATGAGGTTATATAGATATTACTTGTGAAAATAATGGAATAATAAAAATTAAATTATCAGATTATTATTTTGTTAAACCAATAAATATTTTGATAAAATTACGAATGTCTCTATAATATCTTAAAAGTTATCTTTAACTGGAAATTTCAAGAATTTCCTGATTTCTATCAATTTTATATTAATTTAATTACTAAATGTTTGGATTTAATAAATCTCAAGACGAAAAACCTGGACTATTTACTCGTTTAAAACAAGGGCTTAATAAAACCCGTGAAAATTTTACTTCAGGATTAACCAACCTATTATTAGGTAAAAAAGCAATTGATGACAATTTGCTAGAAGAAATTGAAACACTGTTATTGACCTCTGATGCAGGCGTTGAAGCAACTAACGCAATGATGATGAATTTAACTGAACAGGTTAATAGAAAGCAAATATCTGATTCTGAGGCGTTATTATATGCTTTACAAAATCATATGCAAGAGATTTTACAAACAGTTGAATCTCCGTTAGTTTTGCCGACTAATAAAAAACCATTCGTTATTTTGATGGTTGGTATTAATGGAGCTGGCAAAACTACCACTATTGGTAAATTGGCTAAACGTTTTCAAGCAGAAGGACGTTCAGTTATGTTAGCTGCCGGTGATACCTTTCGAGCTGCTGCTGTTGAACAATTAAAAGTCTGGGGAGAACGCAATGATGTACCAGTTATTGCCCAGCATGACAGAGCAGATTCGGCTTCAGTTATCTTTGATGCCTTGCAAGCGGCGACTGCTCGTGGCGTTGATGTATTAATTGCGGATACGGCTGGACGTTTACATACCCAAGGTAACTTGATGGAAGAATTAAAAAAAGTACGTCGAGTTATAAATAAATTGGATATAGAAGCACCACATGAAATTATGTTAGTTGTTGATGCTGGTACTGGTCAAAATGCTCTTATTCAGGCTCAACAATTTCATCAAGCAGTTGGGATAACTGGCATAACGATAACTAAACTTGATGGTACTGCTAAAGGTGGGATTGTATTTGCGATAGCTAAACAGACTAAATTGCCAATTCGTTTTATTGGTATCGGCGAACAAGTGGATGATTTGCGTTCTTTTGAAGCTGATAATTTTATTAAAGCAATTCTTAGCACTTAAGTTATTAATTTTAAATAAAAATTCTTATCTATAACTTCTTCGTTCAATGCTATAGTTTTTCAGATAAATATTTTCGCCAATAGACCTGCTAGGTTTTGGAAACCTAGCAGGTCTGAGAACTTTTATTTTTATGAAAAACTATATATATAAGTTAAAACTTGGAGTTCATAATTTCAGATTTGGAAATGTTTAAGATAAATAAGCTGAAGCTTTGAACTCCAAAAATTTACTTAACTTAAAATTTAAAAATATCATAAATATTTAAGAATTAAATTATGCAAGATTTTCCTCGTGAAAAATTAAAAGAACTTGTAGAACAACAAGGCTCAATGTTGGGTGAAGATGCTGAACGCTGTGAGTTTTTTTTACGTAATGCTTGTGGAAGTGAATATAAGCGTGAAGTATTTGTACTTGTTAATGCAGTTAAAGAAGGAATACCCAAAGAATTAGCTTATCCACCACAAGCCTTACCGTTAGATGTAGTATCTGACTATCTGTCACAACGTTTAGTTGATAATTTATGGTTAGATAGAGTTGCTAGTGAATGGGCAGTACAAACTTGGGCTATCGCTTTAGGTTTAGTTACTGATGAAGAAACTGTTGAATCGCCAACTCCTCCGTTAATTAATAATAACGTTGATACTACTGATATTGCTGAAAAACATTTTAAACAACTCTCTGCATTAAATCCATTGGATTATTTTCGTCTGCTATGGTGGATGTTAGTTGTTCCTAAGCGATTGCAAACTTATAGAGATGTTTTTGGTAAAAAGGATGATGTTCAGGTTGGAAATTGGTTAATAAGTAGTTTAATTTGGTGGCCATTGTTAGCACTAACATTAGCATTGTCGTTAGGAATGTTACCTTACATTGAAAAAATGTGGTTGCCTGATGCTTTTTGGCTATTAAGTGGTTCGATATTTTTCTGTTGGTTACTAACTGGTTGGTTAAATACCAGTAGAGATATGTTAGTGGTTGTGATGGTATTATTATCTGGGATAGTGGCTGGAATTGTAGGGGGAGTTATAGCAGTTCACATAGCGGTTAATTTAACAACCGGAGTTATAATTGGTGCAACTATTTGTTTAATAATAATTATGACCAATTTTATGGCAGTTATTATAGCTAATGATATTGCTATTATTGTGGCTGGTGGAGTTGCTGTTGGTGCAACTGTTGGTTCTGCTGTTGGGATAGGAGTTAGCACTGCTGGATTTGTAGAGGGATTTGTTGCTGGTGGCATAGTTGGCTTTACAACTGGTTTTATAGTAGATTTTGTAGCGGATGTTGTTGGTAATAATATAGAATACAGTTTAGAAACTGGTAAACCATATTGGTTAGCTAGGATAAGTTTTGTATTATTAATGACAATTTGTCTAGTCGTTATTAGTTTATTTGCTTATCAATGGTTTGGGCAATTTTTGAATTTGGGGATTTTTAATTAAGTATCAAATACCAATGTAGAGTGTATAAGTGATAACGTCATACACCAACATTATGAAGGTGGCTGATGCTCTGCTTATCCACCCTACATTTTATAAACGTCTCTAAAACATCCTTTAATTAAGACACTAACATAATGAATAGACGCAATTTTATCAAGTTGACTGCTGGTAGTTTGTTGCTCAGTAATCAATCAATATCAGCATTATGTCGTGAAGTAACTTGGACTATGCCTGAAGAAGATGGCAAACATCAACAAACATGGATGGCTTTCGTTGCCGATGATCATATTTGGTTACCAGAACAAATCCCAGTGGTCAAACAAAATTTAGTATTGATTGCTACTACCATTGCTAAATATGAATCAGTTTCAGTATTGGTCAATCCAACTGATTATGCTGAGGCAATTGCTCTATTTGGTGATTTAAACCGTCATCCCTATCCAATCACATTAGTTAAATTAACTATAGATGATTTATGGTTGCGTGATACTGGTGCAACTTTTGTCAAAGGTAGTGACGGCAAAAAATATGGGATTGATTTTAATTTTAATGGTTGGGGCAATAAACAAATTCATGAAAATGATGCAAAAGTTGCCAATTTTATCACCAACAAAACCGGAGCAATCACAAAATCCAGTTCGCTTGTCCTTGAAGGTGGTTGTTTTGAAGTTGATGGACACGGAACTGCGATATTAACCAAAAGCTGTGTATTAAATTCTAATCGTAATCCAGATGTGACTCAAACAATGGTGGAAACAGAACTAGATGAATTGTTGGGCATAAAAAAAATTATTTGGTTAGAAGGGATTAAAGGTAAAGACATAACTGATGGGCATACTGACTTTTATGCTCGTTTTACCCGAAAAGGCAGAGTATTGGTCAGCAAAGACAACTATCAAGATTCTTATGATTATGCTGTCACTCGTCAAAATATTGAAACTCTGAAAAATGCAACTGATGCCCAAGGCAATAAACTAGACATCATCATCATTGACACTCCAGAAATTATCAATGAAGAATTTGGGACAGATAGCTTTGCTGCCGGTTATATTGGTTATTATGCTTGCAATAATGCGATTATTATGCAAAGTTTTGGTGATCAATACGCTGATAAACAAGCAAAAACAATCCTTCAACAAGAATTTCCCAACCGAACTATTGAACAGATTCGTATTGATGGTATTGCATCAGGTGGTGGTAGTATTCATTGTGCGACTCAACAAGAACCAAATATTGCCAACAATGCAATTGTTAACAAGAATTTGGACATTCATCTACCATCAGCAAGCTATAATGATGACAAGATTTGGGTTAATTTACAATACAATGGTGTTGATGCAAAAAAGGAACATATTTGGAAATTAAAAGATTATGGGATAATTGAAAAATGAACAACTGTACTTTAAATTGTTAAGATTTGGAGTTTTTTAAAAGACTGAAAATTCCTGTTAATTTCTCTATATTTGCTTGAGCTTCAGCAGTATTCTGAGGTGGGTCCAAAAATATTCTTCAAGAGAAGTCGCATGAGGATAGTCCCTACAGACCAATGCAGTTCTAATTAAATCAATATTTTACAGGTATAGGGACAGTCAACAAAAATCTCCAATTAAGTTGTTTATGAGTTAAACCCATTTTCATAGCAGGGGTATAATGT
>JAUCGL010000147.1 GCA_030378105.1 Candidatus Halobeggiatoa sp. HSG11
GAACTATATAAATATAGTTTATATGCAAATTATACAAATGATATGATTTTTTATAACTATTTGTATCTTAACAAATTCATAAAATGAATGTTTTGTCAATGCGTAAGTCCTAGGATATTGAATTTAACTAAAATTAATCATTCATTAATTAAAAATTATAATAGGTAATTTTCATAAATATCCTTAAAATATTAATTCGCATTTAATAACTCATTCAAGTAATATATTAAAATAATGAACATATGCAAACGGTGTTTTGTTAGTGGACGAGTTCAAGGTGTAGCATTTCGTTATTACACACAACAACAAGCAAAAAATTTAGGAATAACAGGTTGGGCCACTAATCTAGCTGATGGACGAGTGGAAGTATTGGCTTGTGGCGAGTTAAACGCAGTCAATAAACTATGCTCATGGTTAAATCAAGGCCCATCTCTAGCAAATGTAGTTGAAGTTAAATGTCAAACAGAAACTTATTTTAATATCCCAAATAATTTTGGAATTAGCTAATTTTTAAGGTTGTTTATATGGAAACAGAGGTCGCAAGTGCAAAAGCAGTAGCAGAAACCATTGACCATGCTATGACTGAATTTAATACTGCAATGAAGCGTAGAGAAGCTCTTATTGTCAGAATTGCTACTCAAACTACACAGATTATTAAATTTAGTATGATTGGTTTAGGGGTATTAACTGTAACAGTATTTGCTCTGATAATAATATTATTATCAGATATGGGAGATATAACTAAACGTTTGGATGATGTTGCTAGTTATATGCACGAAATTAATGAAAATATTGTGATAGTTGGTGATAACATAACTGGTATGACTGGTTCAATAAACTTAGTAAAAGGAGCAATAGATAAAATGGATAAAAACGTTGCATTTATGCCTACCTTAAATACTTCTGTAACAAAAATTAGCAGTGATATGGTCGCAATTAATAATAGCATCAACAAGATGACCGCTCATATTGACTCATTAACTATTAATATTGATGAAATGGGAATAAATATGGCAATCATGACCCATCAAGTTGGTAATTTGAATAATAGTCTTGGTATTATGGGACATAACGTTGATAGAATAGCAGCACCCATAAAAATGTTTCCATTTCCTTAACTTAAAGGAATGTTCCTGAAATAAAACCAACAATCAAGACCTAATAAGTTTTGAAAATCTAGCAAGTCTGATTCAAACATTGTAGAAATTATTTTGTGCATGTTCCTTAAGCATTTATAATTAAAAATTGCTGTTAACCATTGAAAAATATATATGGAAAATATAGAAGCAACTATTGTTAATCCTTTAATTGGCAACAAAATTCCTGTACCATCTTACTCAACTGATGGTGCTGCAGGTATTGATTTAAGAGCATGTATTGATACTGCCGTAACGATTGAAGCTAATGCAACTAAATTGATTGGAAGTGGTATCGCTATTAATATTCATAATCCCAATATTGCCGCAATGTTATTACCTCGTTCAGGACTCGGAGTCAAACATGGTATTGTATTAGGCAATTTAGTTGGTTTGATTGATTCAGATTATAGAAAAGAAGTCAAAATAGCAGTTTGGAATCGAAGTATTAAACCATTTATTATCAATCCCGGCGAACGTATCTGTCAAATGGTGTTTGTACCAATTATACAAGCAGATTTTAAATGGGTAGACGAATTAGAAGATAATGGGCGTGATGGTTTTGGTTCAACCGGATTGAGTTAAAAAAAAATGAAAGACAAACCTACAATTTTAGTTATTGATGACAGTTCTGTTAATCTAACTTTATTACATAACATGCTAGAAAAAAATGATTTTCAAGTAGTGTTAGCTAACAGTGGTGAACAGGGTTTAGTATTAGCTAAACAAAATCCACCAAGTATAATTTTATTAGATATTATTATGGGAGGATGGGATGGTTATGAAACTTGTAGACATATGAAAAGAGAGCCAACTTTAAACAAAGTTCCAGTATTATTTCTATCAGCTCTTGGGGATACAGAAAACAAAGTTCGGGCTTTACAAGCTGGTGGAGTTGACTATATAAGTAAGCCATTTCAACGAGAAGAATTGTTAGCAAGAGTACAAACTCACATTGAGCTTGCTAATTTACGTCAAAATTTAGAACATGAAGTAGCTAGTAAAACTGAAAAAATAAAGCTTTTATTTGAAGCATTACAATTGTCTTATGATAAAGCTGAACAAGCATCAATTTTAAAAACTGAATTTTTACGCAATGTTAGCCATGAATTTTTGACTCCAATGAATATTGTTTTAGGCATGGCAGAAATGTTATTGGAAGATACTGACTTAAGTGAAGAGCAACGTTCTTATACTGAATCAATTATGGGTGCAAGTAAGAACTTGACCGACATTCTAACTAATATGTTAAGTTTTGCTCAACAATTTAAAGGTGAACTAACATCAAAAGCAACCAAATTTTTTTTATACGAAGTTATAGATAACATTTTACAACAATTTTCACAGAATATTAAAAATAAAAACTTGTTACCGATTGAAACTGTTATTGATCCTGCTCTATACACTGCTTTTTATGGTGATAAAGAAGCAGTTCATAAAGTTTTAAGCAAATTAGTAGATAATGCGATCAAATTTACTGAACAAGGCAAAATTGTTATATCAGTTGAAGTAATTGAATATTTTGAAAAAGGAGAATGGGTAGAATTCAAAATAATAGATACTGGTATTGGTATTGTTGAAGAGGCCAATTTATTTGACACTTTTTATCAAATTGATGGTTCATCAACTAGACGTTATGACGGTATGGGAATGGGATTGGCAGTAGCTAAAATGTTTGTCGAAACCATAGGTGGTAAAATTGGAGTTAAAAGCAAAGTAGGTGAAGGGAGTACATTTTGGTTTAAAATACCACTTCAGTTAGCAGATAAGACTTAAAATAATTAAGCATGGACTGTTAAAAACAGCTAATTAAGAAACTCACATGAAATAATATACGTTTTCTTAAGAGTTTTGGAGTACAAGGTTCCCTTGTTTCAAAATCTGCAAGGAGACCTTGCAACTCCAAAGGTTAACTTACATTATTTCATGTGCGTTTCCTTAAGAATCTCGGAGTACAAGGTTCCCTTGTTTCAAAACCAGCAAGGAGACCTTGCAACTCCAAAGATTGACTTACTTTATTTTCATGTACGTTTCATATAATATTTTTAAGTCTTAACTATATTTTGCCTTACGAATTTCAGTTTTACCAACTTTAATCAAATGTACAATTGGAATTCCAGATGGACAAGAAAACGTACAAGCACCGCATTCAACGCAATCAATAGCATGATACTTTGCCATCTGTTCATACCACCTAACTTTTGCAAGTTTAGCTAAATGAGATGGATTAAGAAAATGAGGGCAGGCTTCCACACAACGCCCACAACGAATACAAGGATATTCTTTTGGTTTGCCAGCTTCAGTCGTAGTAAAAGCTAAAATTCCAGAACTACCTTTTAAAATAGGTACATCCAAGCTAGAAAGTGGCATTCCCATCATTGGGCCACCCATAATGACCTCACGAGTAGTTTCTTTTAAACCTCCACAAAAACGTAATACTTCACGCACTGGAGTGCCTAATGGTACAATAAGATTAGATGGTTGACTTATTCCCGGGCCTGATACAGTAACAATACGTTCAATAAGTGGCATACCTGTTGTAAAATAATCAGCAACCGCAACAACAGTTCCAACATTATTAACAGTTATACCAACATCACGTGGTAAACGTCCTGCTGGAACTTCTATGCCAAATAATGATTTTATCAGCATTTTTTCCGCTCCTTGAGGATATTTAACCTGTAGAGCTACAACCTTAATATTTGGATATGGTTTAATATGAGCATTTAAAACTTTAATAGCATCGGCTTTATTTGATTCAACTCCGATAGTTGCCTGTTCTGCACAAATTTTATTACGAATAATTTCAACGCCTTGTAATACAGTTTCTGGACGTTCCAACATCAAACGATGATCATTAGTTAAATAAGGTTCACATTCAGCTCCATTAATAACTAAATGTTTAATATTTATATTTTCAGGTACCGAATATTTAACATGTGACGGGAATGCAGCACCACCCAAACCGACAATACCAGCCTGTTGAACATGGTTAATAAATTTTTCAATAGATAAATTTTTCCAGTCAATAGATGGTTTAGCCTCAAAACGTTGGGTAGCATATGGGTCTGCTTCTATTTCTATAGCCGGTTGTAATTTTCCACCCGGGTAATGACGTGGAGCGATTGCTCGTACCCAGCCGGTTACAGGACTATGTAATGAAGTAGAGACAAATGCTCCCGGTTTGGCAATAAGTTGTCCGCGTTGTACTCGTTCACCAATTGTAACGATAGCACGAGCAGGCGCACCTAAATGTTGTCCGAGTGGTAAAATATAATGGCTACAAAAAGGTATTCTTTGAATAGACAAATATGCTGTTTGTTCGGTATGATCATTAGGATGAACGCCATGAGCGAAATTTCGCCTGAAGATTGGCAAGGGCTTCATGTCTTTGATTTCCTTTCTAATCTATGAGATAATATTTTGTGGTTTTAAATGTTTTTAGTTAGCATAAATTTTGCCATAATATTTACTTAAAGTACACATTACTATCATCAAATTAAGAGTTTTATTAGAATAATTTAAGGTATTATTATTATAAATCAGTATGTTATACAGCCTTAATTTAAAAATGTTGAAAGTACAAGCATGATTATTAAACAAATTTTAATATTAAATTGGAAGTTATTATGACAGATATTGAAAAATTAAAAAATACTAAAGAATGTCAAGGCTGTGATTTAGTTGGAACTGATTTGAGTGAAATGGATTTAAATAATGTTATTTTAAAAAATGCTAATTTAAGAGGGGCTGACTTAAGTAGTTCTTTTTTATTTGGAGCTAATTTAAATGGAGCCAATTTAAGTGGTGCAGATTTACGTTGTTCTGACTTAAACAGTGCGGATTTAAGAGGAGCGGATTTAAGAGAGGCTGATTTAAGTAATGCTGATTTAAGTGAAGCTGATTTAAGTGAAGCCGATTTACAAGGAGCAATATTAATTGGAACTGATTTAAGATGGGCAGATTTGTATGAAACTAATCTTAACGAAAGCAATTTAACAAAAAGTAATTTAAGTGGTGCTGATTTGACAGAAGCGAATTTAATTAATGCCAATTTGACTGATGCTAATTTAAGTCGAGCTGATGTAAGTGATGCTGATTTAACTAATGCTAATTTAACTAATGCTATTACAGAAGATATTGTTGGTAATTAGCGGTTTAGTTAATGTTTACTTAATTTAAAAATAAATAGATATTTAATCAACAAGATTATCTAATAAATTAAAAGCTTAGAATGTTAATTAATACTTAAATATAAAATTTTAAAGATATTTGTAAATCAATCACTATGGAACAAAAAAATCTAGACAGTATTAATCCAAAACTTCGTTGGTACATCAAGAACGGCAAATACCCATAATTGACATTTTTTACCCTATAAAATATGACCATAGTTCATTCATTTGTACGAATAGTAAATGTAAGGCCAATTGTTATGCAAAGAAATACATGAAATACTTTATTTTTTCACCAATAGCTTCGACCCACTGTTTAATAGTTCTGACATCATATCCTATAATATTATGTGATGATCTGTCCTACAAATAATCCACAGGAACACATTTTTGCAACCATTTCATATTCATAAAAACTATCTTGTTTCTAAAAAATGATGATTACCACCATGATACTTCAATATTTGTCGGGGGATAGAGTCAAATTTTGTTGTATAAACAGCATTTTTAGTTATTTTATTTGTTGAATCTTGGTAATAAGGACATCTTTTATCTGGATATAAATTTATTGAGTATTTATATCTATATAAAATACTATGATAACATACTTGCATTAGTTTGTGGGGACTATCCAATTTACGTTAAGGATTTAAAATTAGGTAACCACAAGGGATTTACCCCTACAAATCGTCACCTTATCGTAGGAGCAATCCTTTATGGTTACCATTAATACAAATGGCAAGCTAATCTATGTGTTCGCTCTACCTGTATTCAGGCACATTATCAAAATCACAAAACATCGCCCCATCATTATCCACACACCAACTTTCAGGAGCTGGTTCAACAAACAAATCAAACATTAACATATTTAACTCTCTTGCTCGACGAGTTTGCTTAGAAGCTTCAACTGGAACCGAGTAACTGACTCCACCTTGATCGTTTAACTCAATTTTAGTCGCAGAAACTTTACTGTCAGTTTGTACATTAAAACTAGGTGCAACAATATACTCCCTACCCTCATGCAAAACATAAAAAGTTCCATTCATATTGAAAGCAATCTTCTCCACTCCCGGAAATTTAGCTCCTTCTTCCAAAAAAGTTTCTGGAGAATAAACAGTTGGGGTTAAGCTCTGTGAGCTACCATCTTCATACACCACTTTGGCTTCTGGTAACTTCAACTTAGACCTATTTCTCGGAAAATGAATACCCGGCTGCATGTCCATTGGAGCATTATCAAAATCACACATTGATTCGCCGGTGACATCATCAAAAACACACCAACTCTCAGGTGCCGGTTCAACAAATGGATTAAACATAACCACTTGAAGATTCCTTGCATTCCGAACGTTATTAGATAATTGCATCATAACATCGCCACCTTTCCCAACTTCTACCTCACCACCAATTGCTTCCGACAATGCCACTGGGTCTTGCGGAGCTGGAATCACTTTATACTGCTGTCCATCTGGGGTAGTTATGGTATAAAAACCACCTGCTCCAATTGACAAACCGATAGGAACTTTATCCGTATCCACCTGAATCACATTTTCAGCATCTGGAATAAAAGTATATTGCTTGCCATCTTGATCACCAATACCCTCTACATTTAAAATTCCACTTTCTTCCTGCGATAACACAAAATCAGTTAAATCTTCTTTCGCTAGAGATTCAGTTGTTGAGTCCATTAATGAAGCTCCGGAACCACCCAAACCAATACCACTATTCATATTTGGTATATTTGGCATATTGCTCGGAGTTGAGAGTAGTTTGGGAGTTATTTTAGCCCCAACCGGAGCAGTTACTTTACCGGTTTCTGTATTAAAATCCCAATCTTCAGGTATCAATTTAGCCACATCTTCCGGTTTGATATTATCCAAATTTAAATTAACCAATAAATTAGAAATATCTTCAGTCGGCATTTTTTGAAACTCTTCTGCATTGAGATTGCTTATATGTTCAGGAGTTAAGTTATTTAACACTTCTAATGGCAAGTTATCTATTGTTCCCACATCTAAACCGGCTAATGCTTCCATTGGCATCTGTTCAAACTGCTCAGGAGAGATAGCTGCTAATGCTTCTTCGGAAAATTGGGCAAGTTGCTCTTCTCCAATAGCTGCAAACGCTTCATCGGGAATTTCTGCCAACATGGTCTCATCAAAAGTTGCAAATATTTCTGGCTCCAAACTAGCTATGTCATCTGCTTGTAAATTCTCAATATCTTCACTAGCAAGCCCAAAATCTTCTGGGGTTGGATTGTCATAATTAGGTAAAGTAACTCCCGGACCTAATTTAACACCTTCAGGTAATACCGTTGTTGGAGTTAAAGTAACATAAGATAATGTTGTACCCGGTTCAATGGTGACGTTTCCAAGTAAAGCCGGATTATCTGGATTGCCATCAATATCTCCAGCCAAAGTTCCGCCTATTATTTGCACACCTTCAGCCAAATCAACATCCTGAATAGTTCCTTCACTAGTTATATCACCAGTCAATAAACCACCAGTTACAGTTGCTCCCGGCAATAAAGCAATATCTGTCAGCGTGCCATTGTTTTCAATCTCACCAGAAAAATCACCACCGGCAATTTCAGCATATAGTGTAATAGTTACATCACCCATAGTACCGTTATTAGTTGATACACCAGTTATTTTACCACCAATTAAAGTTGCTCCTTCATCCACTGTTGCATTGGATATCAAGCCTTCATTAACCGTATCGCCACTGTAATTACCACCGGAAATACTGCCTTCAATTGTTGTATCTTGCAGAGTTCCCTCATTTCTACTAGTACCTACTATGTCACCACCAACTATAACCGCTCCTTCCACAATCGTAGTATTGGACAAAGTACCTTCATTAACAACATCACCAGCGATATTGCCACCTTCAATCACAGTTCTTTTTTCAGTGGTTATAGCTTCCAAAGTCCCTTCATTGACAACTTCACCAGCTATTATGCCACCAGTTATCACAGCCCCCGGTTCAACAGTTATATCTTCCAACACACCTTCATTAGCAACTTCACCAGCAATGTTTTCTCCTTCAATAACATCTCCCGGCTCAATGATTATATCTTCTAATACTGTTGTTTTAAAAACTGCGGTACAGGTTTTAGCTCCATCTACAATAACACTACCATTGGCATCACAATCACCACTCCAACTTGTGAACTGCCAATCCGTGTCGGCGGTAGTTGTTAAATTGATGGTTGTACCAGCAGAATGGGTTTGAGTACAGCTAGTTCCACAGCCAGTTACATTGCCTTGGCCAGTAACATTAATGGTTAAAGAATGCTGTTGCTGAAAAGTAGCAGTACAGGTTTTCGCACCATCAATATTGACAGTACCATCTGCACCACAATCACCAGTCCAACTTATAAATTTCCAATCTGAACTTGGAGTTGTGGTTAAATTAACTGTGTCACCATTAATATGAGTTTGAATACAATTGGTAGCACAGTCATTGACTTTGCCTTGTCCAACGATATTGATAGCTAGAGAATATTGCTGTTGAAAGGTAGCAATACAGGTTTTATGACCAGTCATGCTAACGTTACCATTTGTGTCACAATCACCAGTCCAACCACTAAATATCCAATCAGTATCAGGACTTGTATCCAATGTAATATCGGTCATTTGCCCGGCAAGATATTCCTGTTCACAATCACCACCACAGTTGATACCATCACTTGTTATAGTTCCATTGCCAATTTTATTGATTGTTAGTTTATATAAATTAGTCACATCTATAGTAAAATCTTGTTCAACATTGACTGAACCATCACTTACTTGCAACCTAATGGTATTGATGCCAGAATCATTTTCAGTTGGTGTACCGATTAAAGTTGCAGTGCCATTACCGTTATCATTTAAAGTAAGCCAAGCTGGTAAAGTTGAGGCTGTGATGGTTAAACTATCAGCTTTTGATTCAGAATACAAAGTTTCCATTTCAACATCACTAACTATAACTTTATAATAATATTCTGATTTTTCAGTTGCGGCAATTTCCGGAATGCTGGTGAAAATAGGAGCATCATTGACTGGACTTATAGTTATTGAAGCTGATTCAACATTTTCACTAAAAGCAGTATTTTCACCATTACTACTGACATTAGCTGTTTCACCGTTACTGCCTTCAGTTTGATCCCAAGCTCGGAAAGAGATATTAACGTTGCCATTAAAATCTGCATAGGGTACAAAACGAATTCGATTGGAATTATCGGCGGCTAATAAACGGGCTGCTGATTCACTTACAGAACCAAAAGCTGTCCAACTACTACCAGTGGTAAATTCCCAGCTACCATTGCTATTGTCAACGCTGGTTATGGCCAAGCCTTCAATAGGTTCTCCATCAACATCAACTATTATGTCTAATGACATGCTGTCAATTACATTAGTGATAGAAATTCCATCATTAGTGAAATTGTCTTCATTAATAGTCATTAAACTTAATTCTGCATTAAAATCAAGCACTGGGGCATCGTTGGTATTATTAACTGTGATGGTAAAACTTTGGTCAACATCAACAATAGAATCACTTACTTGCAAGATAATACTATGTATACCAACCTCATCATTAGTTGGAGTACTAGTTAAAATTGCAGTGCCATTGCCATTGTCAGTTAAATCTAACCAACTTGGTTTACTTATGGCAGTTATCGTAACAATATCACCCACATCAACATCATCAGTTATAATACTATAATTATATTGAGAATCTTCATCAACTGTGGTAACTTCTGTGCTAACGAAAGTTGGAGCATCATTAGTATTAATAACAGTTATAGTGAAACTTTGCTCAATATTAACAACATCATCACTAACTTGTAAGACAATATCATGTTGTCCAACTTCATCATTAGTTGGGATGTTGCTTAAAGTAGCGGTTCCATCGCCATTATCAGTTAAAGTCAGCCAATCAGGTTTAGTCGGGGCAGTTATTGTTAAACTATCACCATCAATATCAGTTGTGGCAACGCTATAACTATATTCAGAGTCTTCATCAACGGTGATTATTTCAGTGCTGGTAAAAGTTGGGTCATCATTAACTGGATTGATGGTTAAGGAAGCTGTTTCTGTATTGGAACTGAAAGCAGTTATTCCTCCGTTGCTACTTATGTTAGCTATTCCCCCATTACTACCACTGCCTTGATCCCAAGCTCGGAAGCTGATATTTGAGCTACCATTAAAATTAGCATTGGGTACGAATCGGATTAAACTAGCTACATTTGAAGTTAATAAGCGGGCGGTAGTTTCAGTCACAGTTCCAAAAGCTGTCCAAGTGCTTCCAGTATTGGTAGAAAATTCCCAACTACCATTGGTATTGTCAACGGTAATAACTGCAATGCCTTCAACTGGATTGCTGTCAACATCGGTTATCATGTCTAATGAAACACTGTCAATGATTGCATTAACTGAAGTACCACCGTTGGTTAAATCATCTTCATCAATAGCTGTTAATACTGGGCTTTCATTAAAATCAAGTACTGGGGCATCGTTGACATTGTTGACCGTTACAGTGAAACTTTGGTTACTACTAACGCTACTATCAGTAACGTTTAATGTCACATTATATAAACCAACTTCACTGTTAGTTGGTGTACCGGTTAAAGTTGCAGTTCCATTGCTATTATCAGTGAAATTTAACCAATCAGGTTTAGTTGGAGCAGTTATCGTTAGAGTATCACCATCAACATCATTTGTGGCAATACTATAATTATATTCAGAATCTTCGTTAATTGAAGTTATTTGGCTACTGGTAAAAGTTGGGGTATCGTTGACTGGATTAACAGTGACACTGACATTAATAGTATCAGATAAATTACCTGCATCAGTCACCCTTATTGCAAAATTATCTGTGCCATTCCAATTAGCTGTTGGATTGTAATTCATTGTTTTGGATGTACCAGAACCACTTGCACCACTTATACTACCGTTACTTGGGTTACTACTTATGCTCCAACTGGAAATATTACCTTCAGCATCGCTGGCGTTTAAAGTGAATGATTTGGAGGAATCTTCTGAGATTGGCTCAATGTTGATGGAAGAGCCTTGGTTGATTGTAGGGGCAGTGTTGGATGGGCCAGCTCCTTCAAAAGTTGCTATAGCGTTACTAAAAGAACTACCAGTCCATGTTGCTCTTGTTGCAGTAACACCTAATGAACCTTCTAAAATATGGCAATATACATGATTAATCACTGCCGGAACAGAAGTGGTCCCACTACCGGGTAATATTTCTGTACAATCCCCCGTGTATCCTATACCTTTATTAACAACTTTAAATGATTGATGAGAACCTGTATCTATAACAAGAGTAATTGACGGATTAACATATTGAAGGGGGTCCATAAACTCCTTAACATCACTTCCACTAATTCTTAATCCAAAAGTATAAGAGCTGTTAATTTCACATCCACTATATACTGCTTGGGTACTTTCATTCCATATTCCGTATGTTGTATTAGGGCAGATTTGAGCAGCAATACTATTGCTCCACAGAATAGTCACCAGCCCAATCCATTGGATAAGATATAACCAATTAGATTGTTTGTAATAACAAAATTTACATATTTTCATATTAAGAAATAACATAATTAACTTCCCCTACTGATTAATATTGATGAACATAACTTGTATCATGGTCATTAACAATGAATTGTGCAACTAATCTCTATATTTAATAATATAGGACTTACGCATTGACAAAAGTATTATAATATGAATCATCCCAAAAAACTATAAAAAAGAATCAAATGAGAGAAATAAGTCGTCCATCAACAGCAAATTGCACCTTATCCATGTATATATCT
>JAUCGL010000148.1 GCA_030378105.1 Candidatus Halobeggiatoa sp. HSG11
GTATAACTGATTTTATTGATAATTGTTATAGTTTGCAAAGAAATTTATTTAATGAAGTTATCTCTACCTTCATTCAAAATTTTATGTCTAGTATTAAACACCTTGATTCTCAAATACACAGAAAAATCCCTCTATGATTTATTTTAAATAATTGAATTTATTATAGATAATGTTTTTTAGGGTTTGTCAATGCGTAAGTCCTATATAATTTATAAATTAATAAGGCCAAAGCTTTGCTTTGAACTCCAGAAGAATTTGCTTAACTTAATGGCATTGCACTGGCATGTGAGAACGAGAATTTTCTTTTGTAGAAAAAATGACCAACTATATTATCCACCCCCACAACCCCCACAGCCACCACAGCCACCGCAACCACCTTCTTCATTACCTGAAGCAGATAAATCTGAAAAAGCCGCCACAAATAGAGCCGAATCATTAGTATTTAAATGGCTAATACCATAAATAGCAACTATCAAGCTAGGATTGACGGCGGTTTTAGTACCTTTCGCCCATTCTAAATATTTAGTTAACTTCTGTAGATAACGCTCACCTAATTCAGTTCTTTTTTCTTTTTCATCTTGTTTGATTGCAAGCCAACTTAAAATGCCCACTGTAAGACCAGCTATTATTCCAAATAAGCCCCCAAAAGAGTCCTTACTCTCCTTTGTAATCATCAAATTATCAACCATATAGAGCATAACAAAAATACCAATAAAACAGGATAAAAGTATGAATCCCAGCAAATAAAACCAATACTTTGATTTTTCTTGCTCTTCTTTGATCTGTAAGGGAGAAGGTTTAAGATGCTTCTGTATCAATTTCTGATTGATGGGAGCAATCAACTTATCCAGAGTAGCTCGTAAACCTTGGTCCGTAAAAAAATCTTTTGGCTTTCGTACTTGACTCTCTTGTGCAAATTGGTAAATCACTTCCTCAATCCTACCTTCTGGTTGCTCTATTGGAGAATCATTGATAACACATTTTGTTACTTTTTCGATACTTCTAAAAGAAACTTTTTCAGTGTCACTGTGAATTTTTTGATTATAAGGTTCTGTTGTCGTTTTGAAACTTAACAACCCTCTATGATAGTAGAGATTAAAAAGTGCCGTTTGAATAACTCCTTTACGTCCATCTTGTAAGGCGGCAATCTCGTAAGGATTTAAATCCGTCAAATTGAGCTTATTAGATTCATTTAAATCATTATCTAAATATTGAAAAATAAAATCATCATTGAAATTTTGAAAATTTTTTCCCATCATATTGGAAAGATTTATTACTTCAGGTCGCTTTACGATTTCCTCAGAAAGCAAAACTTGAAAAGTCGGAAGTAATTCAAAATTGATTTCTTGGAGGTCGCCTTTATTATCAAGATGATATAAAGAAAATGGATATTTGCTTTGTGCCTCTTCATTTGACGTTAAAAGACAAACCGGATAATTAGGTTCACCCATTAATTCTGAGTAAAGATATAGCAATTCATTTGTTGCAATTACCAAAATGGCAATCACAAAAAGTAAAAACTGAAAAAGACCGTTGGATTTATTTGTTTAAAGAAGGTAAAAATGTTGATGTTGATATTCCACCAAAAGAGCTTAACACTGATGAAATGAGGCAAGCTATGGAAACACTTAATAAATTTTCCGAAAATCAAGATGATTATTTGTTGTATCAAAGTCGCCTTGAAGCCATTATATTGCAGAATACTTTGGCAAGTGAAATGGCAGAGGTGAAAGAAAAATATGAGCAAACGAAGAAAGAATATGAGCAAGCTAAGATAGAAAAAGAGCAGGCTAAGAAAGAAGAGGAGCAGGAAAGAGAGGCAAAAAACCAAGTTCAAGCTCAACTTGATAGCTTGTTGTTACAATTGAAAGAAAGAGGTATAGATGATATAAATTTATAACATCTTGTCAATCTTAAAATTTGTTAAATTTCAATTTAAAAACTGGTAGTCCTGAACAAAGTAGTAGTTAACCCGCTATATCTTTGATACCTAGTAGGTTTTTGAGTGTTATCACTACTCTGTGCTGGATCACCTAAAAACTATTGGCTCTTTGGTAATTTGCGTTGAATAATGATATAATAAAAACAATATATTATACATAAAAGAAAAAAAGGAATCAATGATGACAAATATATCTTTTCCGATAGAACTAGACATAGAAAATTTGGAAGTAAAAGAAGTAAAACAAAATAAAGAAGGTCACTATGAAATTTATGTTGACAGCACTCAAGAGGGATGTACTTGTCATATATGCGGTAAACATATTGATAAATCTCATTATTTTGACAGAGAAAAGCGAATACGACATCTATCAATTTTGGGCAAAGAGACCTATCTTTTCATAAGAGTAACCAAGATTCCAATGTCAGGAATGTAGAGAAAAACCTACGACAACTCAACAAGTTCCATGGCATGAAAGACGTATATATTTTCTACATTCCGAATTAGTTACAGATTTCAATAAATACAAGCTCTTGATATAAAATAACTATTATGCTATCTTAATTAAAATTCATACACCATTGTCGTTAGCAGGTGGATGACACTCTGTTTTTTAATTATTAGTTTAAATCCAATATAAATCAAAATATATAAATTTTATCAGTATGCCTAAATTTCTTATCCCTCTTCTGAATGAATTACGTAACAATACCCGATTAAGGTTAGGAGTATGGTTAATCATTGGATTATTGCTTGGTTATTCCATAGTATTGTTAGATGATTATCGTTTGAAAACTCAACAAGAATATACCAGTGTTGTGGCTCGTTTAGCCCAGTTAAAAACTATTGCTAATCAATCTCAATGGCTTGAGCGAACTGCTGAAATAAAACAAGTACGTGAACAAGTGCAGGGACAATTATGGCAAGCTAACACTAAAGGTTTAGCACAAGCCACGTTTCAACAATGGTTGCGTACAATGACTAAGCAGTTAGAAATAGAAACCAAAAGATTACAAGTTGATCCAGCATTAAATGTGGCTAAATATGATAATATATGGCAAGTAACGGCTAAAATACGGGGTAATTTTACTAAAAAAAGTTTGACGGATTTTTTACTGAAAATAGCAACTAATCCCTCAGTTGTAGTAACAGAAATGTTGGATGTTCATGAATACAAAGAACAGTTAAGATTTGTTGTTATTGTGAAAGCATATTTTCAAAAAGTGGTTAATTCTCCAGTAGATAGTAATATTTAAATTATGACTAACATACAAAAAATCCTGTTGTTAATATCGTTAAATACCGCAGTTATTCCATTAGTATTTTTACATGAGCAACCGCTTGATACTGAGCAAGTTGATTCTGAAGTCAGTTGGGAAATTCCTAAAATACCACAACGTAAATTTAATAATGTTAAACTGACTTTATGGGGAGGTGATTCATTTCAACAGAACACAACCAGTAGTAGTAGCCGTAGTCGTAATAACAGTCGTAGTCGTAACAAGCGTAATCGCAATAAGTTAAATTTAGTGGCTATTATTAAGCAAGGCAAGCAAAACTATGTGTTATTCACCAATAAAAAGAAGGAAATAAATAAATATAATATTGGGGATTCACTGCCTAATAATTCTAAACTATTGAAAATAAAAGATGATTTTGTGGAAGTTATGCGAGATGATAAAGTTGAATTAATGTATTTATATCCTCAAAAAAAATAATATTATGTATAATTTTTGGTAGTCCTGAACAAAATAGTGAAGATTTCAAAAACCTACTAGGTCTCAAATACATAGTAGGTTTAACACTACATATTGTAGGATTACATAATTATAGTTTTTTCAGATAAATAACTTCACAAAAAAACCTGTCAGGTTTGCCTATGGAAAATATGAAAACAGTTTTACTAACCGCCGCTGGTAATACAGAAAATTTACAAATAACCAAAACAGACTTAATCCAAATATCTGCTCCTGACTTTATTCGAGTGCGTTTACAAGCTGCTGGAGTTAATCCAGTTGATTATAAAATGCGTACTAAAGGTGGAGTTAATCCTGATAAATTGCCAATAGTTCTTGGTTGTGATGGAGCTGGAATTGTTGATGCAATTGGAGATGCAGTAACTCGTTTTAAAGTTGGAGATGAGGTTTATTTTTTTAATGGGGGCGTTGGTACAAAAGAACCCGGAAACTACGCAGAATATACTATAGTACATCAAGATTATGTTGCTGCTAAACCTAAAAATTTATCAATGATAGAAGCTGCTGCATTACCATTAGCTTGGATAACAGCTTGGGAGTCATTAATTGATCGAACTAAATTACAAGAAAATCAGACTATTCTTATCCATGCTGGTACTGGTGGAGTTGGACATTTGGCAATTCAATTAGCAAAAAAATTATCAGCAAAAGTTGTTGTTACTGTCAGCAGTGCTGAGAAAGCAGAATTTGCTCAATCTCTAGGAGCCGATCACTGTATCAATTATACTCAAACTGATTTTGTACAAACAACTTTAGATTGGACTTATGGTGAAGGTGTTGATGTAGTTTTTGATACTGTTGGGGGCGATACTTTCTGTCGTTCCATTGCAGCAACTAAGATTTATGGCAAAATTGTTACTTTATTAGAACCGCCATGTGACAGTAATGCTATTAAAACTGCTAAATTTCGTAATCTGAGTCTTATCTATGAGCTGATGCTTACCCCAATGTTACAAAATATGCACCAAGCTCGAATAAACCAAAGAAAGATGTTGGAAAGCAATTTGATTTCAGAATTACAAATAAAAATTAGTCAAATATTACCGTTAGAACAGGTTGCTGAAGCCCATAAATTATTAGAAGCAGGGCATACAACAGGTAAAATTGTTCTTACTGTTTAAGTTAGCAAGCGTTGGATGAGATGAACGAAGGGAATTACATCAATTGTGAGTAATATGATTGATTGATGCGGTTCGTTTCCTCACCACATCATAACATTGCAGATTACGAGTTATTTTGGAGGAACAAGAGATACTTCTATTTTACTTGATAGTTTGTAATAAACATCTACATACAATCTTTATTGAGGGATTTCTTCCTTTACCATGTGGTTTAGGAGCTATTGTACCTGTCTCTTTCTGACGTTTTAATAAACTGAATATAAATCCTTTTGATACTTTGAATCTTTTCGCTAATTTTCGTATTGAGCCTTCTCCATTTTTATAAGTTTCTACTATTTTTTTTCGTAAGTCCATTGAATAAGTTTTTGCCATTTTTTTACCTTTTTTGATTTTCTTTATTATAACACTTTTGTGTTTTACTTATTCGGGAAGTGCTATAGTTGTTTGATTGTTGATGAATCAGGCTTTGCAAAAAAAGGTAAAAAATCAGTTGGTGTTTCTCGCCAATGGAATGGTAACAAAGGTTACAGTAGATAATAGTCAAGTTGCTGTTTTTATTGCACTTGCTTGTGGAAATCGAGCAACATTGATAGATGAACAGCTATATGTTAGCCGAAGTTTGGACAGATGATAAACAACGCTGTTTGGATGCTGGTATTCCCGAAGATAAAATTATTTTCAAACAAAAACAAGAACAAGCATTGGAAATGATTTATCGGGCAAAAAACAATGGTATTCGCTATAATTGGGTTGGTTGTGATGGATTATAATGGAGAAGACCCAGCGTTTTTGAGAATGTTAGATTTTCAAAATGAAACATTCATGGCAGATGTACACTACAGACCAACTAATTTATTTGGAAGACCCAAAACCTGTTGTTCCTCAACGAAAATCAAAACGAGGAAAAGCTCCAAACCGGTTGAAAGCACAAACTCAAGCCACACGTGTTGACGAATTTGTGCAACTTCAGCCCTCAAATGCGTGGCAAAAAGTTAAAATACGAGACAGCAGCAAAGGTGTTGTTTCAGCAGAGATTTTGCATCAACAAGTTTGGCTTTGGGATGGAGAAGAAGAGAAAGCACATAATTGGCATTTAATTATCAAACGAGAAATAAACTCTCCAAAAACAATAAAATACAGTTTAAGTTATGCTGATAAAGAAACATCTAAAGAACGACTTGCCTTCATGCAAGGACAACGCTATTGGGTTGAAGATTCGATAAAAAATGGTAAACAATCTTGTGGATTATCTGACTATCAAGTACGAAAATGGCGGGGATTTCATCATCATATGGCGTTGAGTTTGATGGTTATGCTTTTCATATAGGAAGAACGTCAAAAACATAAAGTGGAAAAACCATTACTGTTCAGACATTCGCATTTTGTTGAGTCATTTTTTGCCTAGACGTGATGTAACCACAGATGAGGTTATGCGACAGATGGATGTTCGTCATAGGAAACGTCAATCCAGTATTGATTCCGCTCAAAGAACTAAAGAAAATCAGTCTGTTAGTTTGTTGGATGGGTTAGGTGACAAAGTAGAAGTAAGCAGTAGCTATAATTTTATTACTATCTATCCATTTTGAAACTTTTTTAATAGAATTATTTTTTTTGACAATCTTGTTTGCTACCAACATTGCATTGTCTAAAATACTTTTGGAAGCATAAGATAAGGCGATCATTATAGAAATATATCCAGCTTTGAATACATAACGTTTTTCTTCAGTGCCTTCTTCCTTTGTATAAAACATATCAAAACGAGAATCAATATCATTTAATAAATCTAATGAATCCTTCTCTGTTTGAGAATATAATTCCTTTGAAAAACCATCCCAAAATTGAAAGTTAGTCAACATCAAAATTTCTTTGTAAGATGGAAATAGATCATTGTAGTTAATTCCCCTAAAATCTATTTTGTTGGTTAAATCCTCCATAGTTTTTACATCATTTACACTTTTACTTATTATTTGGAATTTTACAGCAAGCTCTCTACGATAACTATCAGTTGCAAATTTTGCTCCCTTAAAAAAGGATGGAGATAAACGTATCATGTTTGTAGCATTTACTTCCTGAAGTTTTTCAGGTAAAAATGTAATTTCAGTAACTAATGATTCACTTTTTTCAAAAAATTTTTCGAAAATTGATTTGTCATCTAATAATGTTATATTTATTTCATAACGTTCTTTTTCTGCACAGCCATCTTTACAAAATAATTGAAATACAGATAACTTATATTTTCCAGTCCCAATTTTACCTTTATAGTGATCGTCTGCATCAGAAGCGTCAGCGACTCCAATTAAGGAAAAAACAGCATTATCACACATGGAATTAAGTTTTATATCTATTAATTTCTTCTGTTTTTGCTCAGAATTTATAGATAATTCATAACAATTTGAACCACCAGCAACATCTCCAAATATAGTAGATTCGTATTCTTTGAGTATTACATTTTTACAGTTAGATTTTTGAACTAAATTACTATCATTACCATTCAGTTCTTCAAGTTCAAGTATTCGATCTTCATACGAATATATTAGGCAGTCGTTACTTAAACCACATCGGTTTCTTTGTTTAATCCATAAAATTTGCTCTTTCTTCAATTTACGCTTTTCATCTGCCGACAATGACTTTCTGAGTTTAGAATACAAAGTACCCAACTGACTATCAAGATCACTTAATTCATTATTTTCACAAATTAAATGTTCAAGTTTTGTTGTAGCTTTATTACAATTAAAACTAGCTCCAAATACAGACGAGCTAATTAATAAACTAAATACAATAACAATTACTTGTTCATGTTAAAACCCTATAATCATTAAATGATGAGTTTCGCAGAAATTTCATGATGTCCCCGGAACGTCCATGTCCCGTTGACTAATCAATTTTTCAGCGAAACCGGTTATTACTTGCCCCGACACGTCCGGTCTCATCGGGCGACTCCGCACTGAAGCAGCTCCATCCCACCGACTCCCCCATGACTTAACTGTGAGCTTGTTCAAAATTTCAAGAAATGCGCTCCCGCTTAACTATTTCTTCAAATTTAAGAACTCTCACGCAAGTCGCGGACTACTCGACTTCGGCTTCGCCTCTCCATGTCTCGCAGCGATTGAGTAACGTTACACAATTTATTGTAGCATACATAAAATTATGTGTGGAATATATTCTCAAACCCTTATTCTCTCGTCGATGAGCAAGGGTAAGTTAGAATTAATTTTGCTCAGATCACAATTATTTGTATTTATAATCTTTAACTACAAATTATTTTTTATTAGCCATACATTTATTTCTGAAACAAGGTTTTTTATCTTTTCTGGAATGTTCAGTTTAACTGCAATTTCCCCAAGCCCTCTTCTATGTCCTACCCAAAGTTTTTGCATTGAGAAATAATCATCTTCTGAAAAATACAGCGGTATAGTTAGGTTTGTTTTTCTGTGTTCAAACGTTTTTGAAATATTACTTTTTAGTTTATGGATATTTAGAAAGTCTTTCTCCCTACAAAGCAAAAGCAAATCATGGTAGTCTTTCATGCGACTATTGACTGCCCCTTTGGAGATAATACTTTCCAACTTTTCTGTGAATATCGTTTCTACAGGATAAACACGCAGTGAAACAGCTCCTTCAAAAATAGGCTTTCCATTATACTGATAGAGTTCCAATGATTCTTGATTTGGTTCGACAATATCACCCACGCCAACATCAACATGGATCCTATCTTTCATTTTACCAAACTTCAAATTGAGATTTACCCTATAACCAGGATAGTTCATATGAGGTTGTTCAAGTTTAGTCATATTTGAGAATGAAAAAATAAAACTATCACTCATATTGACAGCACATATATCATTAAAAGCTATTTCAATGTTGGGAACTGTAACATCCATTAGCGTTGCCAAGAAATCGATGTCTTTGGTTTCACGCCCAATATCAAGGTAATGAGAAAGAAGCAATCCGCCCTTGAAAATGAATTTATCACTATACTTTGAATGGTAAATACGGACAAGCATTCGCTCTAAAATCAGTCTTCGCCAAACTTCAATTGAATGTTTGATTTTCAATTTTTGCAATGTTTTTTAATCGTGCTTTCAAAGCCGGTTCGTTCATATAGTCACTGCCAAAATATACGGAGTAATATTAACTCGAAGTTTTTTTGCATAATTTTGAAGTTTTTTAAGATCAATTTTTTCTTCACTACTTGTAGTTAATGAATTCTTTAGTGCCTTAATAGCAGTTTCTTTTCCCATGTAGCGAAATGTATCAATAATAGTTCGTTCTTTGTCAAAAATTGTGATTGTTTCACTCCCAACCTGAATTTCAGTTCGCCCAAGCTCAATATTTCTTGTTCTAAATATTTTAGTCCCTTTTCTTTTGGGAGCACTTTTTGTATTATCAACCGCTATCCAATGCACTCTAGGAATCTCATCAGTAAGCTCATATAGTGCCAATGCAGAAATAAGACATACAACTCCACCAGAGATACTTTTAGTCACAAGGATGATATCTTCCCATCTAAAATCAACATCAAGAACCGGTTCTATTCCCCTGTAAACTCCACGATCCACTCGTTCAATAAGCCCTTGTTGTACGTAATAACATAACAGACTTGAACTTACCCCTACCTCTCTTGCTTCTGAAGCACGAAAGATAGGTTTTTTAATCAATTCTTTTAACGAATTGAATTTTTTAAATTTATTCATGTTGTTAATTTAACACTTACACTCAACAATATCAAGTGAGTGCAAACATTAAACTTAAGAAACAATTTTTATTTGTAATTATCCTTAACTTATTGTACCATCTCGGTATCCTGAGTGTAGCACGAGCCAAAGCGACTTGGAGAAGCATGCAAGGGTGAAACGTTTCATCAGGATAACAGCTTCACTATAAGTGAAAATTTTCACGCTTATGTAATTATCTTGTTAATAAAACACTTGACAGCCAACCACTTAATCAAGCATACTGAATTTTCTTATCCCTAAAAATAATACGTTATACTTAACTTTAAAAATGTCAAGCGAAAACCCTAAAAAATAAGGCAATTAAATATCACTAAACATCAAAGCAGTCAGGAGAAAATCTAAACCCAAAGTTGCTAATGAAGCATGGACAACAGTTCTGGTCGTAGCTCGACTCACACCTTCAGCAGTTGGAGTACAATCATAACCTTCATAAACAGCAATCCAAGTAACCACAAAGCCAAATACAATGCTTTTTATAATTCCGTTCATTATGTCGGCCATAAAATCAGTTTTATCTTGCATTTGTGACCAGTAAGAACCAGAATCAACTCCCAATACTTGAACCACTAACAAATAGCCGCCTAAAATACCAATAGCACTAAAAATTGCAGCTAACAATGGCATAGAAATAATTCCGCCTAAAAAGCGAGGAGCAACAACCCGTTTTATCGGATTTACCGCCATCATTTCCATACCAGATAATTGTTCAGTAGCTTTCATTAAACCAATTTCCGCCGTTAATGCCGAACCAGCTCGACCAGCAAATAATAATGATGTTAATACTGGCCCCAATTCACGCACTAAGGACAGAGATACAACTGCTCCCAACGATTCAGTAGCTCCAAAATTAACCAAAGTATTATAGCCTTGTAAGCCTAATACCATGCCGACAAATAATCCAGAAACTAAGATAATACTTAACGATAACACTCCAATTGAAAAAACTTGAGCTACAATTAAATTAGGTCGCAAAAGTAGGCTGGGAATAGTCGCCAAAATTTGTACTAAAAATATATGTCCACGTCCTAAACGTTCAAAAAAGCCTAAAGTAACTTTGCCTAAACTCTGCAATTGATTTAACATTTTGGACCTCCTAATAAATCCTCAATATAATCTGAGGCTGGATAATGAAATGGTACTGGCCCATCTGATTCACCGTTAATGAATTGCTTAACCCAAGCTGATTCAGAATTTTTCATAGCATCAGGAGTACCGTGACTAACTACTTTACCATTAGAAATAACATAAATTAAATCAGCAATTTGAGCGGTTTCCTGTACATCATGTGATACGATAATGCTAGTCAAACCAAGAGCATCATTGATAGAGCGGATAAGGTGAACTAAAACTCCCATAGATATTGGGTCTTGACCAGTAAATGGCTCATCATACATGATCATCATTGGGTCAAAAACTAAGGCTCTGGCTAATGCAACTCTGCGTGCCATACCACCGGACAATTGACTTGGCATTAAATATTTGGCCCCACGCAAACCAACTGCCTGTAGCTTCATTAAGACTAAATGTTGAATTAATACTTCTGGTAATTTGGTATGTTCTCGCAATGGAAAAGCCACATTTTCATATACATTGATATCTGTCAGCAAAGCTCCACTTTGAAATAACATCCCCATCTTTTTTCGTAATCTATACAAGTCACGGATTGACAAAGTAGAAATATCTTTACCATCAACTTCTACTGTACCTGCATGAGGTTTTAATTGACCACCTATCAAACGCAACAGTGTAGTTTTACCAGTGCCACTTGGCCCCATTATAGCAACCACTTTGCCACGCGGTATATCTATATTAACTCCATCAAAAATCCAACGGCCTCCTCGTGAGAACCGTACATCTCTTATTTTTATAAAAATATTGTCCATATTAATATTCATCTGGTCGTGTTGGGAATTATGTTGGCTTCCAATATTCTTAATTAAGCATTGATTGGAAATTTGAACATTTATATTATAGCTGAAATCTTAAATTTTTGATAATTTAAATAAACTCTCATTTCTTAAGGATGTTATGCTCGACTATCAAGTTTTCAAAAAATTGTATGACGCAGAATATTAAGGTAGGCATTCCCAACTAGAAATTGGGAACGGTACACCTCACTCACGGCTTTCTCATAAAAAATTAAGCCGCCTGAGCATTGCTTCAAATTTATCAGAACAGTCAGCAAAAGTTTCAATAGCTGCTTGAAAATTTTTGACTTTTGTTTTGCGTAACAAACTAATTGCCAGACTGCGCAACACTCCCATTATTTGAGCTTGATTCCCCGACTTTGTTCTGACCGTATCTTCCTT
The DNA here is from genome assembly GCA_030378105.1 of Candidatus Halobeggiatoa sp. HSG11. Taxonomy (GTDB): domain Bacteria; phylum Pseudomonadota; class Gammaproteobacteria; order Beggiatoales; family Beggiatoaceae; genus DRQV01. The sequence continues at coordinate 11,866 of JAUCGL010000148.1, forward strand.
GAACGTCACATCACGAATCC
>JAUCGL010000149.1 GCA_030378105.1 Candidatus Halobeggiatoa sp. HSG11
GAATTTATTTGGAAGAGCCAAAACCTACGAGGTTTCCAAAACCTCGCAGGTTTCAGTAATTCCACCACCAAGTGCAAATTTGTGATTTTTTGGTAAACGGTTTAAAATGGGAATATACCATTTGATTAAATCGTAGGTTTTTTGGATTATTGGTAGGTCGTTCTTTTTTTTTGCAAAATAAATTTTGTACTCCTCTTTATATAATAAAATTATGTCTAATAAAAGAAAATTACAGGTGTTTGTCTCTTCAACTTATGAGGATTTGAAAGATGAAAGGCAAGCTGCGGTTGAGTCTATTTTAGCGGCTGGTCATATTCCGGCTGGAATGGAATTATTTGCGGCTGGGGATAAATCACAAATGCGGATAATTGAACGGTGGATTGATGAATCAGATGTGTATTTACTTATTTTGGGGGCCAGATATGGTAGCATTGAACCTGAATCTGGTAAAAGTTATACCCATTTGGAATATGAATATGCATCGAAACATAAGAAAGCTTTATTCGTTTGTGTGATTGATGACGAAGAGCGGAAACTTCGGATAAAAAATGGTTCGGTTGAAGAAGACCATCCAGATAAATTGAGTGAATTAAGAAAATTATTATGTAGCAATAGAGTAGTTAAGTTTTGGAGAAATACCGAAGGAATTCAACTAACTGTTTTTCAAAGTATGACGATGGATTTTTCTGAACGGTCAGAGTTAGTTGGTTGGATACGTGCTGATGAAAGTCCTGACAGGTTTCCGAAACCTGTCAGGTCTGAGTCTGAAGTTGAAATAGGCGAAGAATTCAGTTTTGAAGTAGTTAAAGTTGATGCAAGAGGTAAAATATACGAACGCAAAAAACATACTGCAAAACAAAGAATTGAAAATGCCTATGGGGTTAATTTAGAAATGGTTTATATCCCGGCTGGGAAATTTATAATGGGTTCTCCTGAAGATGAAGAAGGACGTTATGATTCTGAAAGTCCACAACATAAAGTTACCATCAAACAACCATTTTATATGAGCAAATATCCGATAACTCAAGCTCAGTGGCAAGCAGTTATGGGCAATAATCCGTCTGACTTTAAAGGTGATAAAAGACCAGTGGAAAAAGTTTCTTGGGATGATGCGGTTCAGTTTTGTGAAAAATTGTCGAAATTGACTAATCAAACCTATCGTTTACCTTCGGAAGCAGAATGGGAATATGCTTGTCGAGCCGGTACAACAACACCATTTTATTTTGGAAAAACAATAACCACTGACTTGGCTAATTATGATGGTAGTTATACTTATGATTCTGAACCTAAAGGCAAATATCGTAAAGAAACAACTGAAGTAGGTATATTTCCACCTAATACATTTGGTTTATATGATATGCACGGCAATATTTGGGAATGGTGTGCTGATGGTTGGCATAATAAAAACGTTTTGAAATGGCTTATTTCTGGTTGGGATAATTATAAAAATGCTCCAACTGATGGTAGTGTATGGAAAAAAGACAATAAAAACAAAATTACACGTGGTGGTTCGTGGAATAGCAGTCCCAACGTTACTCGTGCTGCTGTTCGTGGTTGGGGCTACAAACCTGAGTGTCATTCTGGCTTTCGTGTAATGGTTGTACAAACTTAGTTTCCCTCTTTTACTTCTTTCTCTTTTATATTTTTGACTTTTGTATTTTAACAAATTCACAAAATGATCATTTTGCCAATGCGTTAAGCCTTATAATTAATAATTCACAATTAATAACTAACAATGAATCTCTTTAAATATTTCCAATCCAAATCAGCTAAATCAACTATAACTGATAAACAACCGGCGGCTACTCTATTAGGTAATCAACGTCAAGCCATAACCTTAACCACCTCAGAAGGTAACATACCGATTTCTTTAGCTGAGGCCGATATTAAGTTTAACCTTATTCCTAACGATAATATAATAACTGGCATAAGGCTTAGGTTTGGAACTTATTGTCGGACTAATAATTGCCATATAACAATAGAAATTAACGAGTATAATCATAGTATTAACGCTAATTTTTTAATAGATAACGAATATATTGACATTCCCTTCCCAACCGTACAAACCTGTGTTTCCGGCCAACCGTTAGAAATAACTATTACCTCAAAAGATGCCAATAAAAACAACTCGGTAGCTGTTTGGTGTAATCGAATGCTTCCACAGTTTATTAATACCATCAGTCCACAACCAATTATTTTACCAGAAGTCGCAAAACCAACGGTTAGCATTGTTATTCCTGTATTTAATAAAGCCATATACACATATAATTGTCTGCTGACAGTTAAGATGTTTGACCCAGAAATAAGCAAAGAGATTATTATTGTCAATAATGCTTCTAGCGATGAAACCATAGATTTATTAAAGCAACTACAAGGTGCTGTTCAAGTCATTAATAATAAAGAAAATCAAGGTTTTGTTGAAGCATGTCGGCAAGGTGCGGCAATTGCAAAAGGTGAATTTGTATTATTTTTGAATAATGATACTCAAGTGTTACCTTATTGGCTAAAAAATATGGTTAACACTATGAATGCCAATCCAAAAATAGGTATCACTGGTTCTAAATTAACTTATCCAAATGGCCAGTTGCAGGAAGCTGGTGGAATGATTTTTAATGATGCAAGTGGTTGGAATTATGGAAGATTACAGGAACCAACCAATCCCAAATATAATCAAAGCCGTGAAGTTGATTACTGCTCAGGTGCTAGTTTGATGATTCGTAAGGCTTTATGGGAACAAATTGGTGGTTTTGATTTACGTTATGCTCCAGCCTATTATGAAGACACTGACTTATGTTTTGCAACTCGTCAAGCTGGTTATAAAGTGTTCTATTGTCATGATTCTGAAGTGATTCACCATGAAGGAATAACGGCTGGTACAGATATTCAAACTGGTTATAAAGCTTATCAAGCAATTAATCGGAAAAAATTTCAAGCTAAATGGTGGAATGTGTTATCCAGTCATCCGCCGCCACCACCGCAATCTTCTCCTGATGCCGCAGCTTTTCGCTTTAAAACTGACAATGGTTTTCGGATTCCAGAAGGTAAAATATTGGCTACTCATTTTTTAGCTCAAGGCTGGGCAGCTAATTTTTGGAGCTATTTAAATCTGAAACAAGTTGATGCAGAACTGGAATTTATTCAATCAGTTGGTTTTAATACGGTTATATTGTTAGTTCCTTGGACTGGATTTCAAACTAAAATTGAACCAATAACTTATTATGAAGAATATTTTACTCTATTTGAGCAGTTGCTAGAAAGAATACAAGAATTTGATTTACAAGTTATTTTACGTATTGGTTATAGTCATGATAATGGTCCTGACAGTGAGCCAGAAGGTTTTTTGCGACAGGTGGTAATTGGAGCCGATACTGCTACCATGCAAGCTTGGTGTGATTATTTGGACCGATTATGGACAACAGTTAAACCCTATCCCAATGTTTTAGGAGGTTTTCTTACTTGGGAAGATTTTTTTCTGATGGATTTGACTCATATTCCTTTAGATAAAAGAATAGAATTCGCTGGTCGAAGTGGTTATCGTGATTATTTGCAAGAAAATTATACTATTGACGAAATTGCTAACCGTTATAAACAGCCGTTTGCCAATTACAATGAAGTGCCAATTCCAGCCTTTAAATCCAATGCAATCCATTTGTTTTGTGAATTTTGGGATGATTTATTAATCAATGTGATTCTCAAACAATCTAAACAACATTTTCCAGCTTTATCAATGGAAATTCGGACTGATTGCGATCCTCAAGAAGATACTCATATTTGCCACAAGCAAACTTTTGATTTAACTGAAAATATTGATATAAGCACCATATATTATACCCCGGCTTGGGGAGCTTCCAATGATGGCGATTTAGAATCAGCAGCAACTATTTTGCAACGTATGCAATTTATGTTTGAGCATATTCGTTCTTACACCAATAATGTTGTTTTTATTGACCAATTCAATTTTATTGACAATACACCCGGCTTTGAGCGTAATACTGGTATAACTGTTGACGAAATGCCAAAATTTTTAGCTGGAGTGGCAGATATTTTACAGCATAATACTGTGGGTTATGGCATGTGGACTTTACGAGATGTTCGAGCTAATGCCTTGAAAAATGGTATATTTGCTAGAGATTATCCATGTTGGCAGTTAGAAAATACCGAAATTGTATCTGATAATAATAGTCAAGCAGCATTGTTAAGTACTGGTGGCAAACTTGGCCAATCATTAACTTGGTGTGTTGGAGTTCCTTACGTTAAAGATAAACCTTTCCAGTTAGATTTCAGATTAAAAACTGCTGATGGAACTGGTGAATTAAAACTTACCATTTGGTATGAAAATAAGGCAATCCATACAGTCGATATTGTTCCAGAATTAAATGATGATTGGCAGTCTATTCATTTGGAAAATATACCTTTTTATCTTAACCATGAGTTGCAATTGGAAAATCAAGGTAGTCCGATCTTAGTAACTGATTTCTACTTGTATCAACTATGGCAAGAAAATGGAATTGTTGATATTGAAGGCAAACCAAAACCATTTTACAATGATTTAATTGCTCTTAATCATAAATTGAGTAACTGTAAAACACCTGTTCCCAATAGTTATTTTCAGCAGACAGACATCATTCCTAAAAATTTTGATGGAGTATTTTTTGATTATTGGATGGGGAAAAATTTACTTGGACTTATTTCCAAACCAAATTTTGATAATGTAGCTTTCATCGTGAAAGTTTATGTGCCTGAAATTTGGCAAGATAATGTTAATCAGCTAACTTTAACACTTGATGGGCAAAAATTTGCTAGTCAAAAGGTTCAAACTGGTTATAATGAGTTTAAATTCCAGCAATTGACTTTGAAAAATGATATAGCATTCATACAATTGGAAGCAGAAGTGACCCATTCTCCCAATGAATATGATCATCATTCTCAAGATGATAGAAATATCAGTATGATGTTGCTTGAATTTGGTTTTATTGAAGCATGATGAAGTTAAACCTACTAGTTTTTTAAAACCTAGAAGGTTTGAGCATTCAAGTTTTGAAAGTTATTAAATTCTAATTCATCATGTGGTTTTTTCATGCTCTTGCTGAACTTGTAATAAAGTAACTAAACATTCACTTATATTATCAAATTCTTCAATACCAGTACCATATTGTTCATTTTCATTATAAAAAAAGTTGCAACGATAATTACCTAAACCAGTTTTAAAAATAACAAAATGTACTGGCTCAACATACCAATATACAGTTGGACACCAAAGATTATCATTGTTTAATGTAACTTGAGTATCAGCAAGTTGGACTTCAATATTTTGTCCATAACGTTCTTTAAGAGTTGTACGAATAGTCCATATTTCGCTGCCATCAAAATCGGGAATTGTTTTTATCATAAATTTACTTTATATTTAATATACTTAATAGATGTAGCTCCGCTTAAACCTAATGTCCAAAACCATTTTGTCACAGCACAATTAAAACTTTGATTTTGTGAGTTAAGATACAAGGATTTACGTTTTGATAAAGATATTATAATACGAAAGAGAGAAATAACCAACACTGCGAGACATGGAGAGGCGAAGCGATATTTCTTGAAATTTTGAACAAGCTCACCGTTTATGTTCTAAATTGTAACTTTTAAAATATGTTGTACAAAATATAAAAATAAGTAAAATATATTCTATATATTTAAATGTTTATCTACTTTAATATTCAATTTAAATTGGATAATATTTAGTATTCGTTTAAATTAATTGATTTTAGTCAAATATTTAAATAAAAAATAATGATATTAAATAACATTGTTAAAACTGATTACTTTAATTAATATGAAAAAATTTGCTATTTTTGGTTCATTATTGTTGTTAACTGCTACTGTTTCGGCTTATGACGTTGTTGAAGTTAAAGACGGTGGTACTATCACGGGTAAAATTACTTTTTCTGGAAAAGATACGCCTCCTAAAAAATACACTGTTACCAAAGATATTGAAGTATGTGGCAGCGGAGAGAGAGAAATAGACTATGTGGAAGTTAATGACGGTGTACTTGCCAATGTTGTTGTTTATGTAGATAAAGTTAAGAAAGGTAAAGCTTTTCCTGAAGATATAGGTGATTTAACCGTTGATCAAATGGGCTGTGAATTTAAGCCTTTTTTCGGTGTTATGATGAATGAAAAAGAATTATCGGCTAAAAATTCTGATACAGTTGCTCACAATATCCATACTTATGAACTGATTGGTAAAGCTAAAAAAACTGTTACTAATGTTAGCCAACCGGATAAAGATAGTGTTGTGACTAAAAAAATTAAGCTGAAAAGAGGCACTGCTATGAAAATAGAGTGTGACCAGCATGATTTTATGCATAGTTTTGTTTTTGTTGCTAAAAACCCTTATTTTGCGGTAGTCGGTGCTGATGGTAATTTTGAAATCACTGATATTCCAGCCGGTAAATATACAGTGAAAGCTTGGCATGGTGTTTTAAAAAATCCTAAGACTAAAACTGAAGTAACTGCTGGTGGTACAACAGAAGTTAATTTTGAGTTTAAGTAGTTTTGAAATGGTTGAGTAGTAGCCCTTGGAAACTTTCTCCAAAGGCTCTCATAGGAAACTATTGTTTCATCTAGCTTTTCATATTTCTTGCAAAATACTCAAGTTTGCATTAAATTTAAGATTCCTCTCATTTCTGGTTGAATATTAAATATTCCTGATTACAACAGACTCTGTTGATGGTATATATACATAACACATTGATGTGCTTAATTACTTCAGCTCATCCTACAATATGCTTGTTCCTTATTTAAACTTTTAAGCAAACCATGCGAGAATTTATTCAAAATCCTATCTTAGCTACCATTAAATGTAATCAAATAGATACCGTCTTTTGTACTGGAGACTGGACTTTAGATGGTATCCATCAATTAGAAGCACAGCTAGAAGAGTTTATTTGTTCTAAAAATATTTCAACTGTTATGTTTGATGGTAGTCAAATTCGAGCAATGGACACTGCTGGGGCTTGGTTATTGTATCGTACTTATAAAACATTAGAGCAAGCAGGCCAAACGGTTAGTTTACAAAATTTTGATACCGAACATTCTGATTTGTTGAAAATGATGAGTAGCTATGCCGCAAAAACTCAACTTAAAACTTCAATTCCAACAATCAGTTTTTTGGAAAATATAGGCAAGACTACCTATATTACTTTTAATAATTTAATTAATTTTCTGGTTTTTATAGGTAAAACATTTACTTTAGTTGGCCGAGAAATATTATCACCATCACGTATTCGCTGGCAAGCTGTTTTTTTTAACTTATATGCAGATGGTCTAACCGCTCTACCAATCATTGGAATGTTAGCTTTTTTAACCGGGGTAGTTTTAGCATATCAAGGTGGCATCCAATTAAGCATGTATGGAGCTAATATTTTTATCGTTGATTTAGTTGGTATAACTTTATTAAGAGAATTAGTACCATTACTGACTGCTATCATTATAGCCGGTCGTAGTGGTTCAGCTTATACAGCTCAAATAGGTACTATGAAAGTAACTAATGAAATTGACGCATTGTCTACTATCGGAATTGTGCCGATGGAATTGTTGGTATTGCCAAAATTACTTGCTTTAATTATTTTAATGCCTTTAATCACTGCTTATGCTGATGTTGTTGGAGTTTTCGGTAGCATGTTAGTGGCAAAATTTTCCTTTGATGTTAGCATAACCGATTTTTTACATCGTTTCCCAGAGGCCGTTTCAACTACAAATTATGTTATTGGGATTGGTAAAACTCCAATCTTTGCTACAGTTATAGCTTTGGTTGGTTGTTATCAAGGTTTTCAAGTAAGAGGTGGTGCTGATCAAGTTGGCAAGCAGGTGACATTAAGTGTTGTACAAGCAATCTTTTTAGTTATCATCGTTGATGCCATGTTATCAGTTATATTTAGTTGGCTTGGAATAGGCACGTTACCTAATTTTATGTAATAATTAACTTAACACCAGATGTTCCGCACACTGCCATTAAGTTAAGGATTAGAAAGTAATTTTTCTTTGTAAGTTTCAAATAATATTGTTTTACCAGAAAAATTTTCCAAAGTAAGATGGGTTTTCAAATCTGTATTCTAACGTTGGTGCATTAAGAACGAGAGAAAAAACTCTTGTATTTGTAATATAATATGGTGCATAATTACCGATACATCTTAACAGAGAAATTTTATGAAACAACATTTGATATTATTACTATTTTTACTTCTGTGTCAAGCAGCTTTCGGAGCTGATAATGATAAATCTGATACATTATGTTATCCTCAGCAGACTACATCCCCTCCTTTAGGCGATCATCCTATTTGTGATAGAACTCCTACTGAACGTGCAACTTTTGATGCTGACACAGGCAAGGTAATCTTACCAGCAGTGCGTATTAATCAAACAAATGGTTATCTTTACTCACTTGAACTAAGCTTGCTCTCAGCAGCCGATGCTCCAATCTTGAATTTTGAGATGACCAATTACTGTCTTATTCAAGAACCAATTTCTCTTCCTAGTAGTGTAGACATAGCCACGTTAACCCTACCACCGGGACAAATACATATTCCAGCTATTGATATTGAAGGAATTACTTACTCTGCTGATTTAGATGTTGAACAACCATCAACACAAGTGTGGGAAGAAAATGAGATTTTCACTCGCAAAAAAGAACAAGTTACTTTTAAAGTTCTCAGACGTGAGATACGAGAAAATACGGAAAAACCCAAATATCCGGTTTTGTTTGTACATGGATTGAACTCTGACGGTGAAACATGGAAGAATTACTACGATTCTGGGTGGATAAGTAAAGGACTCACATACGGAGGAAATATCTACATAAGGGATAAATATCATCTCTTTGAACCAGGAGATAACGCTAATCAAAATCCAGATGACAGCAACTTAAGAAGACAGACAAGAAGTAACTATTTGTCTTTTTTTGAAATAAAGGTTAAAAAGGATGGCGGATTAGTTGAAAAAACAACTGGTGATTTTTATACAATGAACTTTTCCAATAACAATGATATTTCTTTTGCGGCTCAAGGATTGGAACTGAAAGCGGTTGTCAATAAAGTTGCTGAGTGGACCGGAAAAAATGGTGTTTATATAGTAGCACATAGTATGGGAGGATTAGCGACAAGGTCTTATTTACAGTATTTTAATGATGATAAGGTCAAAGGGTTAATTACTATGGGTACTCCGCATAAAGGAAGTAGAAACGATATGTTGGGATCGTTAGGTAGTGCAATTGTCTCTGGCGATGTTACAGAACAACTAGAACAAAATAGTGTGGATTTAGATATGCTTAACAAAGACTGTCCATCACTTAGCGAAAAATGCTCACTGCCCGGCAACATTAAGTATTTCTTTATTGTAGTGAGAGGAGATGGATTTTGGGGAAAGTATTCTGATGACGAAGGTGATGGAGTTGTTCCTTTTTATAGTCAATGGATAGAAAAAGGTATAGGGGAGGAAAAAACAGACCCAGAAGTAATTATTGAGGGAAAAGTACAAGTACATACTGATGAACCCGGCAATTCTGATATTGAAACAAAAGTATGGAATAAGCTCATTGAATGGTCGAATTAGTAAATTATTTTAAAGAGTAGTTACAAGTTTTTTGGCAAATTATAAAATTTTATACCCTGCTTATCTCATGCTAGGCAGTTGCGGCAAATTAAAGTACCTGAAATACCTGACAGGTTTTAAAAACCTGTTAGGTCTAATAATATAGTTTTGATTGAAATTGGTATATTAATTAACGCAACCACCCCAAGAGAGAAGCCAATAAATGGAGTATTTTTTAATGAAGAAAACAACATTATTTACCTGGCTTATGACCGTAAGTGTTGTATGGATATTAGGAGTAACTTCTGCTTTTGCAAAAGTTGATCTGGCTGATGCTGATCAGAATATTAAATACAATAGTAATCAAATTAACAATAAACAAGAGTTTCCGGCTTACCTCCAAAGAGCTGCTTACGATATGGATACCGGACAATTACATATTCCGGCAGTTGACCTATTTGAAAATGGTATACGAATTGGTACTTTAAAAGTGGAAATGCAAAAAGTTCCCAACTCAAATGCTATTACACCTCTATTTTTATTAAATGAAACTTCGGTAGCATTAAAATTAGAAACGATTAGCTATGGTTCTATTCTCCAACGTGTTTCTGAACGTGGTAAGTTATTATGTGGTATTCAAACTGGTATTGAAAACTTAAGAGGTTTTGATATTGATCTTTGTTATGCAGTTGCAGCGGCGGTATTAGGTGATAAAAACGCAGTGCAGTTTGAAGAAATTGATGCCGATGAACGAGACCAAGCTTTGCAATCTGGCAAAGTGGACATGCTAACCGCTCAAACTAGTTGGACTGGTCAACGTGATGCTCAATGGGGAGATTTTACTTGGATCATGCTCTATGATGGCCAAGGCTTCATGGTTAAACCAGCTAGTAATATCCATATTTTTGAACATCTTAAAAACAAAACAATCTGTGTTACGAAGGGTACTACAAGTGAAACAAATCTTCAACATAGTTTCGAGATGCTTGGTTGGGATTATACTCCAAAGGTTTATAACAGTACTATAGAATCATATGAATCTTATATGGAAAATAAATGTGAGGTTATTACTAGCGATAAATCAACCTTAGCAAAGCTACGTATTAAATCTCCTGAGCACTCCATTCTTGAGGTGACAATATCCAAAGAACCATTGGCTCCCATTGTGCCACATGGTGACGGTCAATGGTTTGATATTATTAAAATCATCATGATGGGTTTGATTAATGCTGAAGAACTAGGTATTACTAAGGCGAATATTGATAAAATGAAAAGTTTTCCAAATCATAATGTAAAGCGTCTTTTGGGAATAATTGATTCATTTGGACAGAGTGAGTTGGGTTTGAAGAATGATGCTATTGCCAAAGCCATTGATGCTGTAGGTAATTATGGTGAGATTTATGAACGTAATTTGGGAGAAAACGGAATAAAATTGCCACGTGGTATAAATAACCTTTGGACACGGCCTAATGGCATGATTTACGCTCCACCGTTGTAAAATTGATGATTCCTGTAAATGACAATCAAGAAAAATGGCAAACTTTCAGGTATAGCATTTCCCGATTGGATGGACCACAGTTATATTAAGCAAGAATCTGATATTTTTATAGATTTTAATTAAGAATTAAGCATTCATAATTAAGAATTGCTATACTCCCGTTAAGAAGAAATTAGTAATATGAAAAAAAGTGAGAAACTATTTAGGGCAATCGAAAGCCCTGCATAAATTACCGGTAGTCCTCCATAAAGTAGTAATTATACAATTAACTAATAGAAACATTATCAAAGTACCATAGGTTTCACTATGGCTATATGTTTCACCTCTTTGGGGTTAACAATTGATTCATAAACCCTGAAAGGGTTGGATGTGAATAGCCACCGATGAAAGTTGTTTGGGACTTATTGTATAACGATGAGAACTAGAGTTTGGGAACGATATTTGATATTTCGATATTTAAATGGTTTCTAGGACTTACGCATTGACAAAATATTCATTTTATGAATTTTTTAAGATACAAATCTGACAGCCTGACAAAAGTATAAAAAAAGAGCATAATAGGTTTAATTAACAACCTAAAACAGACATAAATAAAAAATGAAAATCCTTGACCCATTATTAACAACTTTATCAAATTTTCTATCTTCAA
>JAUCGL010000150.1 GCA_030378105.1 Candidatus Halobeggiatoa sp. HSG11
AAGGAATGCGTTTTGGTATATTATGGGCAAGTTATTTAATTTTGATTACCAAGCCGATTATCAGAAAAAAACTCATGCTTTAATAGCCAACTATATTGCTCTTTGGGATGTATTGCAATTTTGTGAATAAGCAGAATGGCATTTCTTGAAATTTTGAACAAACTCAGCGTTAAATCATGGTGGAGGCGATGGAGCGGAGTTGCTTCAGTGCGAAGTCATCAGATAAGACAGGATAGTGTTGGGGGCAAATAATAACTGTTTTACTGAGAAATTGATTAGTTCACACCGTGGACATCATGAAATCTTGGCGAAACTCCTTTTCATGTGCTTATTCACAATATTTTTCTTCTAAGATTTTAGCAATTGCTTCAGTTTCTCTAAGATTCCTACCAGTTGTTTGAATAATTAAACCGTATCCTCTTTCTGTCCAAAAAAGAACCATCTCAATTTTCCCATCAGGATAAATTTTTCTGATAAATATAGTGTCTTTTGAATTAAAAGGCAGTGAATTAATAACTCCGATAACATGGCATGAATTAATTAGTTTCTTTGCAAAAGCCTTCAAAATATCTTTACCATGATCATCTCTTAGCTTGATTCCTTTTTTACTTGGATTAAGTGCTGTTTCTTGTAGGATAATTTCTTTGTTTGAATCTATAAAATTTTTATGATACTCAAAATGCTCAATTAAACTAACATGTTTAACTTCAATAATTCGTTCAATTTCATCAATTAATTTGATATAAAAATTTTTCCAAACTTCAGTGACAGGAAAACTGACAGCAATAGTATCGTAAATATATGCTACGGCTAGTCCTTCAACTCTTTCCCTATTAAATCTATGTTCATCTATTTCATTCAGATAATAATCTTTTTCAATAAAAGTTGTTTCAGCATTTTCATCTGATTCTTCAATGTATGGGAATTTTAAGTATGACAAGAAAAATTGTTTTTGTATGTGAGATACAGAACGAGCATTTAGCCAATTTTCAATAGTATAACTTTCTTTTAATAAACAAGTTCTGAATTCTCTTTCTACTCTGAGATTAGAAAAACCATGTTCTTTTGCTTTTTTACAAATACCACATAAATTTTGCATTCGTTTTGTAACTTCATAATCATTTTCTGTGAGATATTTTGCAGATATTTCGTTGAATATTAACTCCATCAAAGTAACCTCATAAGAAGATTATTCCATTCATCTAACAACCCTTCTGGATAATCACTCAATTCTCCAAATTTATCCATTTTAATATGAGTAATTTTGGTCTCATGAGATGATGGCTTTCTGTCGAAATAATAGACTGCAACATTGTCCTTATCTATCAAGCTTTCTTTAACAGCAACACGAACACCATTGATAATATGATCGCTATGAGATTCGGCAAATATTTGTACACCATTTTGGGCAACAAGTGCCATTAAACGCCCAATTGCTGCTTGTCCTTTTGGATGCAAGTGCGATTCAGGATTCTCAATTAAAATTAAATCATCTGGTTTGGCTGTCAATAATACAACAATCAATGGTAAAACATAAGTTATTCCAAAGCCAACATTAATCGGTGAAAATTCATCGGTATACCCATCTTCAGTTTCAAATTGAACAGCCATACGTACCAAATCAATTTCATCTTTTACATTAATTTTAGTACCTGGACTGATTTCACTTAGCCAAGCTGTTGTTTGGTGCAATAATCTGTCAGAATAGGCTTTGGGATGTCGTAAATTTTCATGGTTAATTTTTTCACTTATACCAAAATGAGATAAATAATGAACTGCATATTCTCCTTTTGTTCCGATATTTTTATTCTGTATTACCTCAAAAGCTGATTTTTGATAGATAGTTCTTGGACTCAAATGTTCAGCGGATAGATATTGAAATTTAAGTGAAAATAATGAAATTTGTTTTAGTTCTACATTTGAATTTAACGATTCTAAAGGTAAAACATCAATCGGACCTTCTTCATATCGAAAATTCCAAGTAAAATCTGCTCCATTTGTATCTTTTATAACAAATTTCATTAACTCATCTTTGCCAGCATTTTTACAAAAAACATCCTTACTGGTTCCTATGGTTACAAGATTTTCATCTTGCAATAATAAACCAACTTCTTGTAAAAGACTTTTTAAAAAAGATTGTCTTAGTAAGAGAAATACTTGTAAAAGAGAGGATTTACCCATGCCATTTATCCCAAAACATAGATTTAGGTTTCTTGGTTTCAGGTAAACATTTCTCAGTGATTTAAAATTTTTAATATTAATATAATTAATCATTGTTATTCAATATATTGTTTATCAGTTTATATATTTTATCAAAACGTTCTATAACTCTTCCTTTACCGGCTGTTCCAGTGGTAATTGCTTTTTCAAATGTTTTGTCATTATTTAATAATTCCATAAAATCTTGTTTTACAGATTCTGCATTATTAATAAGTGTTTGTTGTTGTTTTTTAGTCAATTGTGACAGTAAAACTGACCAAACCTCAAAAAGTGTTTTACTTAATTTTTTTCTGTCATCTGTTTGTTTATATCTCTTTCTAAAAGCATCATTATCAAAAATTAGTTGTGCTGTTTTCATCGAATTGATAAAACTTTGCTTTATTTCTCCTAACTTGGAAGAATCAATCTTTTTAAGTTTGGACATAGTAGAATTGAGATATTCATCCATACTTTCTTTATATTCATTCGCTGGATGTAAGTAAAAAGCAACAAATCTTGTTACATAATCTCGGTCTAACATTCTCTGAGATGAAATAGAATTATTTGTTGCTTCCTTAAATTCTTTTAATTGTGATAATTCTTTAATAAAATTAGCTGCTGTTCCCTGATTCAAAGCATGGCGTATTTCTGCTGGGGTTAATATTAATCCACCAGTATTAATTCGTTTAAAAATATTGTATTTAACATCTGCTGGAGTACCTGGATTAATTATATAAACGAGAATTTCATATTCTTCGATTCGTCTTTGTAAATCACGAGGTAATTCGTCAAATGTTTTATCATTAAATTGCGTTAAATATTCTAAATTTTGTAGTTTAAAACCTTTTCCTTGATTATCAATGATAAATTTTTTAAAAGTAGTTAATCGTTGCAAGCCATCAACTACCAACCATTTATCATCATCATTGCCATCAAAATAAAAAGCAGGCAAAGGCAATCGTATAAGAATAGATTCAATTAATTTACTTTGTTGAGTTTCATTCCATAAATCATCTTTTCTTTGAAAATCTGTCAGTAAGTCAATTTCGTTATTCCTTAGCCTACGAAAAATTAATTCCAACATCATTTGTTTGGTTTGTATATCAATTCTTTTTGGGTCAAATGGTTTGTCTATATTTGAATATTTTTCTTTAGTTTGGTTATTCATTTTTGATTATATTTTTGGTAATAGACTGGGTTTCATTTATCAACCCAGCCTACTATTTACACTAAAAACACCCTAACCCCGAGCCACTCGCAAAGCCTTCCTCCTACGCCGACCCAGAACCCCAAGAGTTATACCACCCAAACCAATCAACAATGGCATCAAGCCTATGTTAATAAACTTCATTTGAGTTTCTAAACTCTCAATATTTTTCCGCAATTCATGCTGGACATTACGCAATTCTTTCCGAACCTTAATCTTTTCATTGCGAAAATTAGAGATCATAGAACACAACGATAGTGTACATGGATGGATTTGGTGTATGATGCTTCGCTTATAAACCTTACGAGTTAATTTTTGGGTAGTCCTCCAAAAAGTAGTGATGACTCCAAAAAACATGTTAAGTCTCAAATACCTAAGCAGGTTTAACACTACATATTGGAGGACTACCAATTTTTGCAGGATTATACATAGCCTTATTTTGTGTTTTATCAAATTTATTTTGTAACTTTTTAGGAATGGAATCAATTATATATTTGTTGATATAATATATTTGGATGTTTTTTGTTGAGCAGCAAAAGGACATTGCACACTCTAACTGACTGACTTTGTGAATAACTACCAAATATTAAAAAGTTTCATAACGAAGTTTTAAACGTTGACATTCCAATATTAATATTTTTGTTATTTCTATATTTCCAAGATTTACATTTGAACCAAGTAAATTTATAAAATACATTTGATTTTTTTCTGTTGGAGCTTCAAATATAATAAATTTATGATCAATTTTATTCACTATTTCATCTATGAGTCCTCTTCTAACAGAACCTTGACTTTCATAAATTCCTGCTGTTCCAAAGTCACGTCCTTCAGTAATTACTTTACAACATCCAGCTTCTATGAAGTTTTTTATTTCGTTAATCCATAAAGAAGGTGCAGCATCATAAGTTGAGTCTTTTTTACCTACCTCAGCATATACATTAAAATCATCTGTTCTAAATTGTTCCACTAAACTAATTCTTTCTTTTAAAGGTATATCAATTATTCCTGACGATATTTCTAATGAAGATACATGGCATTCTGATAAAAGATTTTTATACTCAAGTATTTTATTATGTAAATAATATTTTTCAAATAATGTACCACCAAAATATACTTCTACATTATTCTTTTTATATATTGATATTTTTTCCTTTAGTTGTGGTTCAATTAATGCCGACCCAATTCCAAGTTTTACAATATCTATGAAACATGAATAACTATTTAAATAATCTTGTAGTAAATTTATTGGAATTCCATGATCGCTTATAGAGGTAATACCTATTTTACGCTGTTTTTTTGGTCTTTGAGGTAGTTGTAATAACTTCATGTGTTCTTGTTGGTTTGCTCTAATCATAATTCTTTATCTGAAAAATCCATATTTATATTAGGCCATAGTTGTGATTGCTCCAATAAAACTCTAATTTTAGCAGCACCAACAACATAAGGAATTTCATTTAATCTATGATTAAAATCTTTAAAACCTTTATGTAAATGATATGAATGATTTTGTATAAGCAGTTTTGTATCTATTTTATCTATACCTGTAAATTCTTCATGCATATATTCAGAACATACACTAGATATATAATCACGTTCATCTTCACTCTTTCGGCAAGCTTCTGAGAAAATATTATATATTTGCATTGCTAATTCATTATTTTCAGTTAGAGTTTTTCTTGAACCTACTAAACATAAAAAATAAGAATGGTTTTTATCAATATTAGCAGCAAATACTTTTATACCTGGAATTTTTTCATATGCTCTATAATAGGGTTCCCAACAAATAAATGAATCAATATTTCCATCAACAAGATGAAAAAATGCTTCCCAAAAACTAGAATAAGGTTTTAAAGTTTGTTTACTTATTTTGTATTGACTAATTACATCCAAAGCAATAGAATTATCTAAGTATCCTATTAAGTTACTTTGTTTGATACATTCATCTACACTCTTATATTTTAAATCTTTGGTAATTATTTTTAAAGCATTAGTAGATTTAGTAAAAGGAAGTATAGCAATATCCATAATTTTGTTAATTTCTAAAAATGAAGCAATCGCTGTATCAGAACATATAGCAAAATCACATTCTTTATTCACCAAATCTTTTAAAGCTTTTATACCTACACCTCTATATTCAACATTAATAGAGAGATTACGCATATCAAACATACGTTCTTTTTGTGATATATAAAGTGGTGCAACAGCAGTTGTTATTGGACTTCGTATAATATAAGTTCTGCGAGAAAAAAATTTAATAATAAAGTACCTAAAAATATATGCCCACCATGCTAATAAAGAACCTGCTAATAGTTGACTTATAGCATTTAAATCAAAAAAAATAGTTAACTGTAAAAAATAAGAACTTATATCTATATTAAATATATTGGCAAAAAAAGAAGCAATAATGCCAAGTATAGGGTAAAAAATATATAATAAAGTAGCTAAAATAACGTATATTGGTTTATCATAAAATTTATTCATCAGTTTTATTTTCGTTGATTAATTATGTTGGTAAAGAAAAAATGCAAAAATCAGATAAAATCTGGCTCATTTCAAAATGATTTTATAATTGCGTTTATCTATGATTAATTGAAGCTGGGTTTCATTTATCAACCCAGCCTACATATTTACATATCTAAATACTAACCCCGAGCCACTCGCAAACTCTTCCGCCTACGCCGACCCAAGACACCAAGAGTTATACCACCCAAACCAATCAACAACGGCATTAAACCTATGTTAATAAACTTCATTTGGGTTTCTAAATTCTCAATATTTTTCCGCAACTCATGCTGGACATTTCGCAATTCTTTCCGAACCTTAATCTTTTCATTGCGAAAATTAGCAATCTCTTTCTGCTGTTTAATATTAAGAGCTAACTCATTACCTTCCTGCTTTTGCCGTTGCATCTCCCGGATTTTATTATCAGCTTCACTCAAACGAGCCAATAACTCCTTCTCTTTTTCCCGAAAACGCTGTTCAGCTTGCTGTTGAATTTCTTCAACCTTAGTGAAAGGACGAGTGAAATTGCCACGATTTCGCACACTGATTAAATCATTACTACCAGTCAGATTATCCAATGCATTAGACACAAAAGTTGCATTAGCAGCATGAGGAATCGCAAGCCGTTGGCCAAACATATTTTGAGTTCTGACCCAAAATTTATCTTCCAAAATATCGGTATCAGCAACCACAATAATATTGATAGGATTCACTGATTCAGCAATATGTTTTGCTTCAGTAGTAACCTCTGGTTCACCTTCCTTTGGTTCTTCAACTTTTGGTTTACCATCTGGAAATGCTGTTTTAACTGGGCCAGTTATACGAGCTACCAAAGTAAATTTCTTTTCTGGTTTAAAATCACGCACTAAATTTTCTGGTTCCGACATAAAACCAAGCTTTGCTACATCAATCTGCATAGATTTAGCTCCAGATTCAATCAATGGCGTGATTTCAGTTGCCACATCTCCTTTTTCAACAATATGCCCGGCAGTCGCCATCACAATATTGCCCAGTTTGCCAGTTACAATATCATCGGTATTAAAATACTGCTCTCCATTCAAATCCATCCAGACCGGATAAGTAACCACTGACATCCGTTTACCTTTTTGCATTTGAACTTTTTGAGCAGTCTGTAAATTACCCACTACTTTATCAGTTACTTCAATACCCCACGCATCAAATAATTTGGTAAGATCAGAATTACGTGGAGCCTGCATAGCAGCAAATGGATTCTTTGGATCAGATGGTGGAGTATAAACTTCTGAATATGGATCAGAAAATATGATTGCTCTCCCACCATTTAATACAAACTGATCAATTGCATACAAAGTTTTATTACTCAATCCCATAGGATGGACCAGCATTAAAACTTCAATATCTTCTGGAATAACAGCAATATCAGTTGCCACAGTCTTAACTTCCAACAATTGTTTTATATGATCAACAATCATCCATGCTTGATTGCTAGAATTTTGTGGGGTAAATGGGGAAGCATTAGCAGTATCACCTTGTATTGGTAACGTACTCATTAAGCCAACAACCTTTTGTTTTGGATAAGCTAATTGATACACAAACTTGGTCAAATCATATTCCAAAAACTCTTCCCTATTGGGGGAGAAAAATGGAATCACATTTTCATTGTTAGTTGAATCGCTACCAGCTATACCAAAATAAAAAGTAGTGTTGCTGTCATCAATTGGAACACCTTGTAAACCATAACCTTCAGCTTGATCTTCAGTTTCAGAAAATGGTTCTGGATCAATGGTAATCAAATTAATTTTACCACCAGCAATACGTTGATATTCCATCAATAAATCTTTAACTCGTTCAGCATAACTATTGATGCTCAAAGAGGTAGCAAGCTTTTCTGATAGAAAGAAACGCAAAGTAATTGGTTCTTCTAAGTTTTGCAGTATATTTTTAGTTCCTTCCGATAAAGTGTAAAGCTTGGTTTCGGTCAAATCTACTCTTGCAGAACTAAATATTTGTTTGCTAACGATGTTTATCGCTAAAAATAGGACAACAGCTATGATCAAACTAGTGGTAGTTAAAATTTTCTTGTTCATATTAAGGTTTCTCCTAATCAGCTTTTTTCATTTCAATTAAAATAGCAGTCGCAAATAACCAGAAAGCAATCAATGTAAAGAAATAAATTATATCTCGTACATCAATAACCCCTTTAGTTATCGCACTGAAATGAGTAAGGAAACTAAATGAACTAATAGTTTTAACGATAATTTGTGGAGCCCAACCGCTAAAGAAATCTAACACTAATGGAAAGCCACTTAAAATAAATGCTAAACATGTAACCACTGTGATAACAAATGCAATAACTTGATTTTTGGTTAAAGCCGACATGCAAGAGCCAATAGCTAAAAAACCACCAGCCATCAATAAGCTACCTATATAACCAGCCATAATTACAGAATTATCAGGATTGCCCAAATAATTAACACTTATCCACATAGGGAAGGTCATAGCCAATGCAATTGAAGTGAAAGCCCACGCTGCCAAAAATTTACCCAGTACCGCTTCCGTGATGGTAATCGGCATGGTAAGCAATAATTCGATAGTATCACTTTTGCGTTCTTCAGCCCATAATCGCATGGCTAAGGCTGGTATTAAAAAGAGATATAACCAAGGATGAACGGTAAAAAATGGTAATAAATCCGCTTGACCTCTGGCAAAAAAATTACCTAAGTAGAACGTAAAAATTCCACTTAAAAACAAAAATATAATAATAAATACATAAGCAATTGGGGTGGTGAAATAGCTGTTTAGTTCACGCTTAAACAACACCCAAATTAAGTTGATACGCACTAAATTAACTCCTTAAAATTATTGAGTTTATAGAATAATTCCCAAATTTGGGAATCTAGTTTTTTAATATTACCTATATAAATTTTGCTTAACTATCATTAAGTTAATATTGAAATCCAAATTTTTAAGATTTGAAAATGATGGTGAGGCAAAATTCAGAAATATTAATCATAATTATATATTATTTACCTATGCAAGGATATATAAAATAATTAATTGTGAATTAATAATTGTTAATACAATTTATTCAAGTGGAAAATGCTATAGAATTGATAAAATATAGATAGTGGGCTTGGATTATTTTGAAATTTAAGAATACGATTAAATATTAAGGTAGTCCTGAATGATGTAGTGATTCCTTCAAAAAAACAGTCAGGTCTTGTTTATCACTACCTTGTGCAGAACTACCAATATCAATATGTTGTACAAAATAGATAGTATGTAATTAATTGATATTTAACAAGTTTTAACTTTTCTTAATGTAAGAACCATTGAGCAATTGGTTGAAGTTATTGGTAAAAAAAAAGTAAAGTTTTACGAATTAAAATATCTCAACTTTTGGAGTTGCAAGGTCTCCTTGCAAGTTAAAACAAGGGAACTTTATACTCCGAAATTCTTAAGCAAAAATGTAGATACTCATTTGGATAAATCAAGTAATTCAAATGCTATATCCAATCTAACATTAATAGATACTTCAACATCAGTTAATATAGTTTCAATAACATCCAAAGCGACAATTGCTATAGGTAACATTTTACAAGGTTCAAAGATTCTAAATGCGGCATTTAAACGAGTGTCTACAGGAATTTCAGTATCAAGTAATATAGTTTCAATTACTTGCAAGGCATCATTTTCTATAGGATACATAGTGTAACGCTCTTCAAACACTCTAAGTGCAGTATCCAAACGAGTACTGGTAGGGATATCCATATCAGTTAATACGGACTTAACTATATCTAACGCAGTATCTTCTATAGGGAATTTTTTATTTGATTCAAATATCCTAAAGATTGCATTTAAACGAGTATCTATTGGAACTTCATTGTCAATAATTATTGTTTTAATTGTGTCTAATGCCGCTTCAGTCATAGCAGGATTGCATGAACCAAAAACTCCAAATGCTATATCTAAACGTAAGTTAATCGGAATTTCGGTATCTTCCAGTGAAGAATTGACCAAATCTGATACAATATTTGTCAAATATGGCAATCGTTCCTGCGAAGCGGTATCTACTCCATTAAAAAAATTGTTTTGAAACATATTTATTTAATTGAAAAATGTTAAATACATGATATAACTTAATTAACACTTTTATCAAAAAGCTCTACATTTATTGTAATTTATTTAAAGTAAATGAATATTTTTGATAAAGGTATTGGACTTAATACTGCATTACTGGTTACTTAATTTTACAGCATAATTTTTTTTACATTAAATACTGTGCAACTTTTATACTATGTTAAATAATAACCATGTTGAGGAATGAAAATTTAATAAAATATGAAACTTAAAGATTTAGCATATTTTTGAAATCTATCGGCTTGTCTTAAAAATTTCTGTAACTATTTAATTAAATCCTGTTTTCTGAGTATTAAAATTTGGTCATGTAAGAGTTTGGAGTCTTAATAAAATTATTTATATCCAATATTTTTTGGAGTTTTGAACTAGTTTTTGTTAGAAAATATATTGAAATATTAAGGGTTTTATAGAATTATAATTACCAAAACTATCTTAATTTTAAATATCCAAACTATCTTTTAATTATATACTATTTCACACTTATAATGTTAAAAATATTAATTGGCATTTTATTATTAATAAGTCTACAATATAGTCTTTGGTACGGTAAAGGCGGTTATCAAGAATATGCAGCTTTACAGCAAACAGTTGAATTACAACGCCAAACAAACAGTAAACTTAAAGCTCGTAATGATAAAATAGAAACAGAAATAACGGAGCTTAAACAAGGTTTTTTAACTATTGAAAGATATGCCAGAGAAGAGTTAGGTATGATTAAACAAGGTGAGGTATTTTATCAAATTGTCGAATAAATATTGGGTTATTATACCAGCAGCCGGTATAGGTTCACGTATGGGTGGTAATTGTCCTAAACAATATTTACCAATCCAAGGAAAAACAATTCTACAACACACTTTAGAGCGTTTTAATCTGCCAATTATAGCTGGTATTGTTGTTTGTATAGCCGATTATGATAGTTATTGGGATAAATTAACTTTGCCTATGCCAATTATACGAGCTGCTGGAGGAAAAGAACGTTGTCATTCTGTATTGAATGGTTTACAGGTTTTGCAACAATATGCTCAACCAAATGATTGGGTATTAGTCCATGATGCTGCTCGGCCTTGTGTTAAGAAAATTGATATTGAGAAATTGATAAATCAATTGGCTAACCATCCAGTTGGTGGTTTGTTGGCATTGCCAGTGCGTGATACTATGAAGCGTAGTAATGCTGATGTTGAGATTGTAAAAACAGTTGAACGAGAAGGTTTATGGCACGCTTTAACTCCACAAATGTTTCGTTTAGAGTTGCTATTTAATGCTTTACGGACTGTATTGGACAATAATGAATTAGTTACAGATGAAGCTCAAGCCGTAGAAAAACAAGGTTTAAAACCTTTATTAGTTACTGGACATGCGAATAATATAAAAATAACTCATCCTCAAGATTTATCTTTGGCTGAATTATATTTGCGGGAATCAATATAAGGCACTGAGTTTATTGAATGGGAATAGCTCAAACTAACAGTTAATAAAATTAGGTTTATAAATTATATAGCTATAACTTATTATTGTTCCCAAACTCCTGTTCTCATCGTTATACATAAGTCAAAAGTAACAAATGTAGGGTGGATAGAATGAAATGAAATCCACCATTTTGAAGGTTCGGTGGGTTTCCACTTCGTTACTACCCACCCTACATAATATATTTTCATT
>JAUCGL010000015.1 GCA_030378105.1 Candidatus Halobeggiatoa sp. HSG11
AAATAGAGCATTTAATATTATAGATTAAAATATGGATTGTCAAAAAACTTATCATCAATACTCCGCCAACAATTTCCCCCTTATATAAAAAATATCTTGATTGAATCACTTATAACATATAGAATAAGAGTTAATAATAATTATTAATTATCAATGGTGAATTGTTAATTAAATTCAATATAAATATCAATTAATTATCTATTGTTATTGGTATCATATT
Organism: Candidatus Halobeggiatoa sp. HSG11; assembly: GCA_030378105.1. Classification (GTDB taxonomy): domain Bacteria; phylum Pseudomonadota; class Gammaproteobacteria; order Beggiatoales; family Beggiatoaceae; genus DRQV01. Next base: position 221 of record JAUCGL010000015.1, read on the forward strand.
AATCTTATAGAACTTAAAAAACTAGTCATAAAAAACGAGAATAACAATTGAAACAACATTTACAAAAATTATTTACTCAAGCATTAGAACAATTACAAATTTCCCAAGATATTCGTTTGGAACGCACTCGTGATAACCAACATGGTGATTTTGCTTGTAATATCGCAATGGTCTTGGCTAAAAAATTGCACAAAAAGCCACGAGATATCGCTACCTCAATAGTTGAAAAATTACCAAAAGATGATTTTATTGCTAAAGTGGAAATCGCCGGACCGGGATTTATCAATATATTCTTAACTAAACAAGCTTATTATGCAACTATTGATGATATTCTTAGACTTAAAACAGAATATGGCAAAAATCAACTAGGTAATAATCAATCAGTATTAATAGAATTTGTCTCAGCTAATCCAACTGGCCCTTTACATGTTGGACATGGACGTGGAGCAGCTTATGGAGCAGCATTAGCAAATTTATTGCAAACTGTTGGTTTTAAAGTACATAAAGAATATTATGTCAATGATGCTGGGCGGCAGATGGATATTTTGGCGGTGAGTGTTTGGTTACGTTATTTAGAATTGTGTGACGAAACTATTGAATTTCCGGCTAATGGTTACCAAGGTGATTATATTTGGGATATTGCCGCAGATTTACATCGTAATCATGCCGCAATGTTTCACAAAAAAATTACAGAAATATTTGCAGATATTCCCCCTGATGAAAAAGATGGTGGTGATAAAGAGCTACATATTGATGGCTTGATTCAACGTAGTAAACAGTTATTAGAAAAAGATTACAAGATAGTGTTTAAGCAAGCACTTGATACTATTTTAGCTAATATTCGCCATGATTTAGAAAAGTTTGGAGTAGAATATGAAGAATGGTTTCCAGAATCTAATCTAACTGATACCAATAAAGTTCAGCAAACTATCGACCAATTGCAAGCTGCTAATCATACTTATGAAAAAGATGGAGCTTTATGGTTTAAAGCTAGTGACTTTGGAGATGAGAAAGACCGAGTTATAGTACGTGATAATGGTCAGTTCACTTATTTTGCTTCTGATATTGCTTATCATAAAAATAAGTTAGAACGTGGCTTTGACCAACTAATTAATATTTGGGGTGCTGATCATCATGGTTATGTTCCAAGAGTTAAAACAGCCATGACTGCATTAGGCTATAATGCCGAACAATTGACAGTGTTGTTAGTTCAGTTTGCTACCCTATATCGTGGTAAAGAACGCTTGCAAATGTCAACTCGCAGTGGTGAGTTCGTTACTTTACGGGAATTAAGAGAAGAAGTTGGACGTGATGCAGCGAGATTTTTTTATATTCAACGTAAGAGTGAGCAACATTTAAACTTTGATTTGGAGTTGGCGAAATCGCAAACTAATGAAAATCCAGTATATTATATTCAATATGCCCATGCAAGAATTTGTAGTGTGATGCGACAATTAACTGAACAAGGCCAAAGTTGGCAACATAATAAATTAGCAAATTTGGAAACGGCTCATGAACAGGCTTTATTAGTGATGTTAGCACGTTATCCAGAGGTGATAGAAATGGCTGCTATTGCTCATGAACCTCACCAGTTAACTTATTATTTACGTGAATTGGCCCAAAATTTTCATAGCTTTTATGATACTCACAAAATTTTAGTTACAGATAATGAATTACGTGATGCTCGTTTAAGTTTAACTGCTGCGGTACAACAAATATTGCAAAATGGTTTAACTATCATAGGAGTGTCAGCACCAGAGGTAATGTAATGACTACAAAAAATAAACATTTACGTTCAAATTATGATTCTGCTGGTTGTCCACCCGGATGGGCATGGCTACTGGCTGGTATTATTATAGGTATTTTTATTTCTTTCCTTATTTACCTGCGAGAATTTGCACCACATAGTTTGCCTCCAGAGCATACTAGAGTGGCACCAATAGCTGTGCCAGTATCAGCTTCTACAGAGAAAGAACCAATTTCTCCTACAGACAAACCTTCTAATAAATTTGATTTTTATGACATATTGCCCGGTCATGAAATTAAAATACCAGCAAAAGATAGTATAGATGAAGAAGAACCTTTGGAAGTAACTGTAGAAGGTAAATATTTATTACAAGTTGGTTTATTCCGTGACAAACAAGCAGCAGAAGGATTAAGAGATTACCTGTATTCACTTGGTATGCCAACTAAAGTTGTACAAGCACCATTTAGTAGTACTGAATACGGTTATCGAGTACAAGTCGGCCCATTTTCTAATTTAGAAAAACTTAATCGAACTCGTTCTTTACTTACGGCAAATAATATTTCTAGTATTCTGCTGAAATACTCAGGTTCAGATGCTGAAGATGAGGAAGCAGAATTAATGAGAAAAATGCTAGAAACAGAACCAACAGAAGATGATTTGGTTACTGATGACAGTACAGAATGGAATGAGGAAGAATTGGAAGATGAAATTGATAAAGAATTGAAAATTAATGAAGAGTTAAATGATGAATTAGAGGATGAAATGGATGAAACTAATTAGATACTGAAGATAAGTGTTAATAACTGATGGTTGATGCAGAGAGCATTTTAATTAATTTGCGTTCCATAGGTTTCACCTATGGCTATTCATGTTCCACCCCGTTGGGGTTATTTATAATCCCGAAAGGATTGAATGTGAATAGCCACCGATGAAATCGGTGGAATATAAAAACTTTCTGCGGTAAGCTCAGTTAGTTAAGTATATATACTTATTTAGGAAAAATGTCTAGTCTTAAAGACTCCAAAATAATTGTGAGAATATTTTTATATCAAACATTGCTTACCTTAAAATATGTCTACTAAAAGCTTAACTTGGTCTGTAGTTATTCCTACTTACAAAAGGCAAGAAGTGCTGTTAAAATGTTTGCGTTTTGCGGCCCAACAAACTTTGCCAGCTAAAGAAATTATCGTTGTTGATGCAAGCCCTGAATGGGAAACAACCAAAAATATTGTGGAACAAGAACTGATGGCAAAATATCCACAAATAAGTTGGTTATATGTAAAAGCAGATTATGCTTCTTCGGCAACCCAACGTAATCAAGGAATTAAACTTAATAATGCGGATGTTGTTTTTTTGATTGATGATGATTCTTTTATGTATCCTAATTGTGCCAAAGAAGTAGTTAAAATCTATGCTCAGGATACTTATCATAAAGTTGCCGGCGTTATGCCAAAATTAGAAGCTTTACCGCCGGATGTAAAAATTAATCAGGTAGCTAAATCATCAAATATTAATTTCAAAATAATAACCATTAAATTACGAGCATTAGCAAAGAGAATTATTGGAGACGATGATATTTTTATTCCGTATGATTTTTCCTTTCCCAAATATTCTTTACCAACAGAACTAACAGTTAATGCTCATCCAGTACCTATGATTCACGGTGCAAGAATGAGTTACCGTAAAGAAATTTTGCAGCAAATAAAATTTGATGAAACTTTAAGGCGTTACGCTGTTAATGAAGATAATGATGTATGTTATAGAGCTTCTCGAATAGGTATGTTATTACATGCTTTGGATGCTCAAATTTTCCATTTACAACATACTAATAGCCGTTTATCACGTTTAACAACCACTGCTTTATGGGGTCTTAATCAAACTGTGTTGCATCGATTTCATAATAATGATATTGAACGATTTAAAACTGATTTTAGCAAATTGCTATGGAAGCGTCTGTTAACACAAACTATCAAAGATATATTAGATAGGCGTTGGAGTTTACCATCAACCAGAGGAATATTATTTGCTATGCGAAACTATAAACAAATTTTAGCTAAAACACCAGCAGAATTACGTTCTTGGTATCCAAAATTTCAACAAACATTATTGGATAGAGATTAAGAATTAATTATAGCAATTATTAATTATGAATGGTTAATTATTAATTAAATTCTACAAAAAATATCAATTATTTATTTTGTATTACTGTAATCTATTTAATCAGGAAATGCTATAACTGCTCACCTTCACCTAACTAACTATTGACTTAAATAACTGATGGTTAATGCAGAGAGCTTTTATATTCCACCGATTCCATCGGTGGCTATTCACATTTAATCCTTTCAGGATATAACAACCACCCTAACGGGGTGAAACATGGATAGCCATAAATGAAACCTATGGAATACAAATTAATTAAAATGCTCTCAGCGTTAATCATCAGTTAAATAAAAAGAACTTTAACTAAATATTTATGAAAAAAAATTTTATTATACTTATCATTATATTAATCGGTACTGGCCTATTTTCTCGTTTAGAGCCATTATTTGATGAACAACGTATGCTTAAAACTGTCTCTGAAGATGGTTATCTGATGATGACAATTGCCAGAAATATGGCTCTCGGTTTAAGTATGAGTACTGCTGAAGGAACTATACCAACTAATGGAACCCAACCTTTAACAACTTTTTTATGGGCTGGAGTGTATTGGTTAGAAAATGGCGATAAAGTTGGCTCCATATTCTGGATTACAATATTAGAATTTTTAATTGCTACTTTGGCAGCTTTTTTATTATGGCGATTTGGATTATCTTTACTGAAAGAACGACCTAACCATAACTATATTTCCAGTTTAGCAGCAGCCACTTGGTATGCTAGTCCTTTCATTTCTAATCACACTATGAATGGATTGGAAACTGGATTTTATGGATTAATGGCTATATTAGCAGTCATGATTGTAATTGGTAGAACTAAACCTTGGACTTTTAGTTACTCAATTTTGTTGGGAGCTTTTTTAGGATTAGTATTCTGGACTCGTAATGATGCCAGCTTTTTAATCTTAGCTATTTGTTTACTCCATTTATTCATGGGAGAAAATAAATTTTGGCAACGATTTTGGCAAGTTAATATCATGGGTATAACTTCAATTTTAGTAGCCACACCTTGGCTAATTTATAATAAATTAAATTTTGGTAGTATAATGCCAATAAGCGGTCAAGCCCAAGCCTTAACAGCAGAATTAGGTCAAAATTTATCCGCTTTACCACCAATATTAGTAGAATATTTTTTCGTTTTTTTACCAATACCCAATAGTTTACAAAAACTTTCACCAGTCATTCTACTCTGTGTTGCCATATTAATAGGAATTTTCTTCATATTATTACGCTTATGGCCATGTTTACGTCTCCAAGAACGCCGTCTATTTATGTTAACTGCTGTTTATATAACTGGATTTAGCCTATTCTATGGTTTATACTTTGGAGCAGCTCATTTTTTAAGCCGCTATTTCTTTCCATTATCACCGTTTTTAGCATTGTTATGGGCTGGTATAGTTGTCTGGGCATGGCAATATATTCCTTGGCAAAAATTAAAATATTTAGCAGCAATATTGTTTATAGCTATAATTCTTGGCTTATTTATGCGAAATCACCTGCATAGAAATAGTCATCAACATTTTCAAGTTAAAGAATGGGTTGAGCAAAATATACCTGCTGAAACTTGGATAGCTGCGGTTCAAACTGGAACTTTGGGTTATTTTCATGATCGGACGATTAATTTAGATGGCAAGGTTAATCCAGAAGCTTTGGAAGCTCGTAAACAAAGACAAGTATTTCAATATATTTTAGATAGAAAAATTGAATATTTGGTTGATTGGGTCGGACTTGCCGAATGGGTTGAGAAACCACATGGTAAAGAATCAGTTGTACTTAAAAACTATTTTGAATTGTTGGTGAAAGATTCTAAGCAAAATTTGGCAGTATTACGTAGAAAGAATTCCGAACTCTAAGACCAGAGACCTGACAGGTTTCGGAAACCCGTCAGGTTTTAAATTTTGAACTCCTAACCTCTCAAGGAAACAATTATGTTAAAACCTGTATTTTGTATTTTACTATTAATTAGTTCGTCAGTATTTGCTCGCCCAGAGATAATTAAGGAAGGCATTTTATACTATTCAGATGACTTTTTCCAAACTGGTATTGTTAAAGATATTATTGCAGAAAAAAATTACGAAGAAGTGTATCAATTTTATACTTATTATGAAGTTATTTATGATGCTGAAGAAAGGGTTAAAGTGTTCAAAGAGTATAAAAAAGGTGAAGTTATTTTTGAGGAACATTACCAATATGCAGAAGACGGAACAGTTACTGCTGAGAAGGTGGTTGGGGAATGAAAATTTTAAGGAGTTCAAAGCGAAGCTTTGTTGGTAAACAATTTTAACATTTATTAAATCAGCTATTGTCAACGTATTTAAAATAACTTAAGAACATACAAAGCTTTGCTTTGGACTCCAACTTAATGATTCATATTCAACAGATTATTTATAATATGTAGTTCTATGTTAAGGAAAAATGTCTATTGTCAAGCTAAAATGTTTATCTAAAATATTGTAAGACTCCCCCTCTGTGCAGAATCAGCATGTTTTGGTATAATATATCAATTATCACTACTTAATATCTGATTTATTATGAGTTTAACAATTTCTTCTGCCGAAAACATTGCTCATGTTCTTATTGAAGCATTGCCATATATTAATAATTTTGTTGGTAAAACTTTTATCATCAAATATGGCGGTAACGCTATGGTGGACGAAACTTTAAAAAATAGTTTTGCTCGTGACGTTGTTTTAATGAAAAGAGTTGGAATAAATCCTATTGTTGTACATGGGGGAGGTCCGCAAATATCCAATCTGTTGAAACGATTAGATAAAGAAAGCAAATTTATTCAAGGCATCCGAGTAACTGATAGCGAAACTATGGATGTTGTGCAGATGGTGCTGGGTGGTTTAGTTAATAAAGACATTGTCACCTTAATTAATCGTCAAGGTGGGTCTGCGGTTGGATTAACTGGTAAAGATGCAGAATTAATTCATGCTCGTAAACTTAACTTTGTCCATGATAATCCTGAAATGACTGCTCCAGAAATAATTGATATAGGTCATGTTGGTGAGGTTTCAAGCTTTGATACGTCTATACTTGATTTGCTTATTCATGGTAATTTTATTCCAGTTATTGCTCCAATTGGAGTTGGTGAAGACGGTCAATCTTATAATATTAATGCTGATACAGTTGCTGGCAAATTGGCTGAAGTATTGCAGGCTGAAAAATTAATGCTATTAACTAACACAACTGGAGTGTTAAGTAAGCAAGAAGAACTATTAACTGGTTTAAATGCCAGTAAAGTACAATCCTTAATTAAAGATGGAACAATAAGCGGTGGCATGTTACCTAAAATCAATTGTGCTTTAGATGCAGTTAAAAGTGGAGTGCATAGTGTACATATAATTGATGGACGCATAGAACATGCGGTATTGTTAGAAATATTTACTGATGAAGGGATAGGTACTTTGGTTATCCCTTAAATAAAGATATTAACTAAGTTAAGGAATGTTTTTTGCTGCATTAAGGAATATACATGAAATAATATCAATAATTTTAACTATCCGGTCCTTCCTTAATTTAGGATGGGTGTTTCCTTTCCAAAAAGGATAGAGGTAGGTTATTGAAGTTATTTCATAATATTTCTTAAGTTTCTCATGCTACTCAACTATTTTAAAGAAAAGGTTTAGGAAAATGTTTAACAAAATATTAATAGCCATCATTATTATATCAGCCGGTATAGCTGCATATTGGTATTATAGTGGCAATGTCGGCAATAATTTTGAACGTGGTATGGTGCATTATAACAATAAAAATTATACTAAAGCTATTCAACTGTTTAAAAAAGATACTGATAATGCTAATGCTCAAAACCAACTTGGAATGATGTATTACAATGGAATAGGGGTTGAAAAAAATCCAATAACAGCTTCTTTATGGTATCACAAAGCAGCAGCTCGTAATATAGCGGATGCCCAAAATATGCTTGGCATAATGTATAAAAATGGCGAAGGAGTAGTACAAGATCGGGAGCGATCAGAACAATGGTTTTTAAGTGCTTCTAATCGAGGGCATATTGAAGCTCAAGCTAATTTAGGAGAACTATATTTAGTTGGTATTACTAAGGATTTTTTGAAAGCTGAAAAATGGAATCGGCAAGCTGCCACCCTTGGTAATTCAAAGGCTCAACATAATCTTGGCATAATGTATGAAACTGGACAAGGAGTTAAACAAAATCTCAAAGTAGCATTGCATTGGTTCCAAAAAGCAATAGCTAATAAATATGCTCCGGCTCAAACTAGTTTAGGTAAATTATATTATGATGGCAAAGGTGTTGCCCAAGACATAGTTAAAGCATCACAATGGTATCAAAAAGCTGCTGCTAATGAAGATGCAAGAGGTCAATTTTATTTAGGAGCAATGTATTATCAAGGTGAACCAGTTGAACAAAATTTTGAACAAGCTGTTATGTGGTTTAATAAAGCAGCCGATCAAAACTATCCAGCAGCTCAAAATGCTTTAGGTAGTATGTATTTGAGTGGCAATGGTGTAGAACAAGATTTTAATCAAGCAATTCAATGGTATAATAAATCTGCAAATCAAAATTATGCTAAAGCTCAACTGAATTTAGGCATGATGTATGAGGATGGACAAGGGGTAACGCAAGATATTGTTAAAGCGGCTGAATGGTATCGTAAGTCTGCTCAACATAATTTAGCTGAAAGTCAATTTAAACTTGGTTTAATGTATTATGATGGCTTAGGATTACCACAAAATTTATCTGAAGCAGTTATATGGTTTAAAAAAGCTGCTGAACAAGAACATGATAAAGCTCAAAATAATTTAGGCTTGATGTATTATGAAGGTGATGGTGTAGCTCAGGATTTGACTAAAGCAGCCGAATGGTATCAAAAAGCTGCTTTGCAAAATAACGTTGATGCTCAGGTTAATTTAGCTGTTATGTATAAAAAAGGCCAAGGAGTATCTAAAGATTTGGATAAAGCAAAATCATGGTTAATAAAAGCTACAGAACAAGGTGATGAGTATGCTCAAGATGAACTGGATAAATTACAACAATAATTTTAACTTAACAGAGATTGAAAAATGAATATAGTTACTCTGGGTTTTGCCGTGCTTTTGACTAGTACTAATGGTATGGCTCAAGAAAATTTACAGACAATACAAACAGTTAGTCATAAAGGTGATAAAACTGAGCATAATGGTGCAAAATTGTATGTGGATAAAGGCTGTGTTGCTTGTCATGGTAAAAATGGTAATGTTCCGACTCAACTGCAATACCCCAAATTGGCCGGGCAAAATAAAGAATATATTATTGCTCAGATAGATGATATTAAAAATGGTTTGCGTACTAACGGCCATAGTATTGTTATGCGAGGTACTATCATAGTTGATAAGCATGAAATGGGAATAATTGCTGAATGGCTCGAATCATTGCCAGTAAATATTATTGAGGAGAATTTCAAAAATACTAAAGGTGCTGAGTTATTTAAAAGTAAATCTTGCAATATCTGTCACGGCGATGATACGCAAAGTCCAAGTTTATCAGTTTATCCTAAGCTTGCAGGCCAAAATAAAATTTATTCACTTACCCAAATGAAAGACATTAAAAGTGGTGAACGTAACAATGGTAACAGTGCTGCTATGCAAGGTATTTTACATGACTTAACTGAACAAGAAATGGCAATACTTGCTGAATGGCTGGAATCTGTGACTGAAAATGAATTAAGTTTAGCTGATAAATAAGTGAATATTCAAACCGGCTAGATTTTTTACAACCTTATAGATATTCATTAAAATATATTCGTGTGAAACCTGCGAAGTTTTGGAAACCTCGTAGGTTTGTAGTGAAATTATTTATCTGAAAAACTATAGTCGGATTTTATTAAGTTCTCATTTCCATTAAATATTGTCTGAACCCCAAAATGACTATCAATCCATTATTACCTAATTATCTATTTAACAAATATGTATCATACTATTCGTATATTTGAACTTGAATTTATTTCAGCCACTCATCATTTGAAAGTTATTGATGATCTTATAGACTATCAAAATAATCCCAACTATAGTTCTAAATTGCCTTTTGTTATAACGGTTAATGCTGATCAATTAGTTAAATTGGATAAATTATCAAGTTTGAAATCTACACTTAGTCAAGCTATGTTTATTTTTCCAGATGGTCATCCAATAGTTTGGTGTAGCAGATTAATTCGTAAACCATTAAAAGCAAGGTTGACTGGAAGTGATTTATTTCCATTGTTATTGCAGAAAGCTAAAGAAAAACAACAAAAAATTTTAATAATTGTTAGTCAAGCTGAAATTGGCACAAAATTACAAGCAGATTATCCTAACATTTCATATTATGCCCCTCCATTTTTTAAAACAAATTCAGATAGTTTTGAAAAAATTCATACAGATATTGTTAATATAATAAAAGATTTCAAACCTCAATTTGTTATTATTGGGTTAGGATTTCCAAAACAAGAATGGTTGGGACTATCTATTCATAAAACTCTTCAAGCCCAGTCAATACCATCACCATTATTTTTATTTTTAGGAGCTTCCGCAGAATTTCACATTGGTATGAAAAAAAGAGCTCCAATATTTTTTCAAAAAGTTGGTATGGAATGGTTATACCGTCTTTTGCAAGAACCAAAAAGAATGTGGAAAAGATATATTTTGGGTGTCATACCTTTGTTAAAATTATGTGTTAAAGAGTTAAAAAAATAAGAAAAGTAGGGTGGATAGAAGCGAAGCGGAAATCCACCAAAGCACAGCAAATCAAAAAACAATTTTTTCGTTCCCAACGAAGACGTTGGGAACGAGTACTGAGTACACGAGTACATAGATGTTCAAAGTTTATTTTATTGAAATAGCAAAATTTGGATTCCTGTATTAAGCTTGCTATAATCATTAAATAACTTTAAGAATAAAAAATTATAATTTAAACATACTATTATGATTAACCAATTTATAGCAGAGCAAACAGAAGCAGGGTTAGATTTTGAGATAAATTTAGCTAAAGATAAAAGAGTTTATTGCCTTATTGGTGACAATGCAGTAGGTAAAACTAACTTGCTTGAAAATATGGCAAGAACGCTACTTAACTGTCATACTATGTTCCGCAAAGAGTCAGATATTCATAAATATTCGGGTATTTTTTTTAAAAATGGAATTTTTGAAACTATTAAAGATTGTTCTTTTTTCCTAGCCGGTGATATTACTCTTAACAACGTAAAAATTAAAGATAAAAATAAAGATAAATGGAATTTTATTGGTTTTGAAGTTATATCTTTTGATAATTCAAATATGTCTATTGATAAACCGTTAGTTTTTATTGGTGCTAAAAATAGAGGTTATACCAAAAATATTGATAAAAATCATATTAAAATTTTAGGAGATAAACGAGATAGGTTTTTAGATAGTTTTATTAGAAGCTTTGATTATATGAATGGAAAATCTACTGAAAAAACAGAGGTAGCTGATTGGTTTAATTCAAGATTAATTATTAATCCAAATTTTGTGCCTGAAAATCAAAATCGAACCTTTGAAGTTATTAAAGTTTTTGAGTTAATGCAACAACTTGAACCTAGTTTAAATTTAATTACAAGAATAATTACAAAAAATGGAAATGCAACTGACTTAGGTATCCTATTTAATGAAGGCCAATTACATATTAACTCCATACCTATAGATAAACTTTCAACTGGTTTTGTTTCTATTATTAAGCTTTTTCAAGAGATTGTTGCAGCTTATGGGGCTTGGAGCAGTTTTGGTGATGAAAGCAATTTAGATGAGATTGAAGGTATAGTATTTATTGATGAAATTGAATCGCATATTCACCCTAAATGGCAGTATCGCATTATTTCATTGCTCAAAGAGTCATTTCCGAAAACAACATTTTATATTGCAACTCATTCTCCAGTTATAATTTCCACGACTGATGAGGGGGAAGCATATGAATTAGTGAGAGATACAAAAAAAGTTACAGCTCATCAACTGGGTAATCCTAAAGAATGGTATTTAGCTGATATTTTCGCCCAAGCTTTTCATATTGAATTAACCAAACCAACTGATAATAATGGCAATAGTCTTATTCATAAATTAAAAACTTTTAGCACCAAAGTTAAGGATTACGTTAATAATAAAAATGAAAATTTAAAACAAGAAGCTGAAATGTTATACCAAGAGATATTGCCTAGTTTAGCTACAGATGATCCACGTCGTCGTGCTTTAGATTCTTTAAGGACTCTTCTGAAGTGAATAAAATTAACCGATTATCTTCACCAGATTGTTTGAATAATCAAATACAGTCTTCTAAAGCTAAAAAAATTAAATTTTATGAAAACTTGCGTTATCAAGGGAAAATAAAACCTCGTTGGAATACGGCTTGTAAAGAAGGTGATAAGGTTTCAAAAATAAGACAGAAACTATTACAAATGTCTAATGAAACTTGCGTTTATTGTGGTATTAAAATTGATGATGTAACGATGGATGTTGATCATTATTTACCTTCAAGTTTATTTCCTTATTTAGCCTATTCTTGGGATAATTTAGTACCTAGTTGCAAAAAATGTAATCAAAATATTAAGTCAGATTTCTCTCCTGCTTCATTGACTGGAAAGAAAATTGTCGAGAATATTTTGTCTGATAATATTGAACATGAATTGGTTTATGATAAAAAGCAGCTTCTTGATTCAGTTAATGATAGGTTAATTGAACCAACTTTTGATAATCCTGAAGAACATTTAGAATTTAATCCAGAATTTTACTTCTATGAAAATAAAACAAAAATAGGTGAAATCACTATTCGTAAATTTTTTGTTCATAAAGAAGTTGCAGAAAAATGGGAAGAGTTAAGTAAGTTTATTAAAAAAACAATTATAAACAGTAAGAATGAGCAAGCTGCATTAGATATGATTAAATCTTTTATAGAATTAAATGGCAATGAATATGTTTGCTTAAAGTTCTATCAATATTGGTTACAAGAAAAAGATAGTTAGATAAACTGAAATTTTTGAACTATGAACAAAAGTAGGGTGGATAGAAATGAAATGGAAATCCACCAAAGCACAGCAAATCAAAAAAACAATTTTTTTGTTCCCAACGAAGACGTTGGGAACGAGTACAAGGAGGGGATAGGGGCGGTTGAAGAACAGCTATAATGTAGGTTGGGTTAGCGAAGTGTAACCAAACAAATGTCTCATCATTATAATATTTAGTCGGGTTACGTTATTTCACTTCGTTCAATAAGTTAACCCGACCTACATACTTGATTTTATTGTAGGGTGTATAAGCGGTAGCGTCATACACCAAACCACGTATAACAGGTGGATTTACGCTTCGCTCCTATCCACCCTACAGTTTTTTATTTATAATTTAAGATATGAATGAATAGTCATACAACTATATAAACATGAACAAAACACAAGAAATAAATAATTATTACAAAAAGTTGGAAAGTTATAAGCATTATAGCAGTAATGAAAGTTCGATAAGAAATGCTTTTATTGCTTTGTTGGACAGCTATGCACTTGAGCAGGATTTAATTTTGGTTCCTGAGTTGGCGTTTGATAGGAATAATATTCCTGATGGGACGGTTAAGGATAAGTTTCGGTTTGACTTTGGTTATTGGGAAGCGAAGGATACTAAGGATAATTTGGATAAGGAGATTGCGAAAAAAATAGCGAAGGGTTATCCGACTGATAATATTATTTTTGAGGATAGTGAACGGGCTGTTTTAATTCAGAATAAGGAAACTGTATTTGATATTAATATGCAAAATTCAGAGAAACTGGGTTTGCTGTTGGATAGTTTTTTTGTTTATGAAAAGCCTGAAATAACTGAGTTTAATCGAGCTATTGAGCAGTTTCGGGATGATATTCCACAAATTATTGAGCCTATTAAAGATAAAATAAGTTCTGCGGCTGAGTCTAATCAAAAATTTAAAGTTATTTATCAAGAGTTTGTTGATGTTTGTAAGCGTTCGATTGATAAGAATATAACTCAGCAGGATATTTTTGAGATGTTGTTGCAGCATATTTTGACTGAGGATATTTTTAAGGTTGTGTTTAATGATAGCGATTTCCATGTTGATAATAATATTGCGAAAACGCTTAATAAGTTGGAGCAATCTGTCATAAGTAAGGCTGAAAAGAGGACTTTGTTTACTAGTATTCGTTATTATTATGCGGCGATTAAGAGTCATTCTTTGGCGTTGACTGATTATAAGGAAAAGCAGAAGTTTTTGAATACGTTGTATGAGAATTTTTATAAGGCTTATAATCCGAAAAAAGCGGATAAGTTGGGGATAGTTTATACGCCGTTGGAAATTGTTGATTTTATGATTAATGCTGTTGATTCTTTGGTTTATGAGCATTTTGATAAAACTTTGGCTGATGAGAATGTTAAGATTTTAGACCCGGCGACTGGGACTGGTACTTTTTTAACTCAAATTATTGATTATATTCCGGTTAATTCGTTGAAACAGAAGTATTTACATGAGTTGTTTGCTAATGAGATTTCTATTTTGCCGTATTATATTGCTAATTTGAATTTGGAGTATCTTTATCAGCAGAAAATGAATGAGTATCAGGAGTTTGAGAATATTTCTTTTGTTGATACTTTGGAGTTGAATGCGTCTACTAAGGGTCAGAAGGATTTGATGGGGTTGTTTAGTGATGAGAATTTGTTGCGGGTTAAGCGGCAAGAGCAGGCGGAAATCAATGTTGTTATTGGGAATCCTCCGTATAATGCTAATCAGCAGAATGAGAATGATAATAATAAAAATAAGGAAGCTAAATCTATTGACGCAAGAATTAAGGAAACTTATGTGAAAAGTTCTAATGCTCAAAAGACTAAAGTTTATGATATGTATAGCCGTTTTTATCGTTGGGCGAGTGATAGGATTGTTCAAGATGGAATGATTGCTTTTATAACTAATTCTTCTTTTATTGATAGCAAAACTTTTGACGGATTTCGTAAAACTGTTTTTGAGGAATTTAATGAAATTTATGTGATTGATTTGGGTGGTAATGTTAGGAAAAATCCTAAAATAAGTGGCACTAAAAATAATGTGTTTGGGATTCAAACTGGTGTTGCTATTATGTTTTTAATTAAAAAAGCGGATTTAGGCAAGTGTAAATTATTTTATTTAAATCCATTTGCAGATGTAGAAACAAAAGAAAATAAACTTAGTTTTCTTAAATATAACAATTTCAATAAGTTAAAATCTCAATTTGAATTAATTATTCCTGATAAAAAATACAATTGGTTGAATCAAACTAATAATGATTGGGATGATTTAATTCCTATGGGAACAAAAGAATGTAAGTTAAATAAAACAGAAAATGCTATTTTTAAGCTTTTTTCTTTGGGAGTTGTTACAAATAGGGATGCTTGGGTTTATGATTTTGATAAAATTAATTTAGAAAAGAAGGTTGAATTTAATATTAAAGAATACCGTAAATATTTAAAAGATTACAAACAAAATAAACCAAAAAATATTAATGATTTTGTTCATTTAAAAAATTCTATTAAGTGGACAAGACACCTTAAAAATCAATTATCTAAAGAAAAAATAATAAAATTTAATAAAGATAATATTTATAATTCATTGTATAGACCATTTAATAAGAAATTTATTTATTTCGATAATTATTTAAATGAAATGCAATATCAACAACCTAAAATTTTTCCAAATGCGAAAAGTGAAAATTTAGCTATTACTTTGAATTCATCATCTTATTCAAAATATTTTCCTGTTTTAGCAAATAGTACTTTAATAGATTTAGGTTTTTTAGTTATATTGGGTAGAGGAGGTTCTCAGTCTTTCCCACTCCACACCTACGCCGAAAACAACGAAAAACAAGAAAATATAACCAATTATGGTTTAAAAGCTTTCCAAAATCATTATTCCAATAAAACCGTCACTAAAAAAGATATATTTCACTATTGCTATGCAGTTTTACATTCCCCTACATATCGGGAAAAATATGCCATCAACTTAAAACAAGACCTGCCGAGAATACCCTTTTATCAAAACTTTACTGATTTAGTCAAAATCGGAGCAGAGCTAATTGATTTACACGTTAATTTTGAACAAGTTGAACCGTATAATTTAACCGAATTAACCCATAAAAGTAACAAACCCAATAACCCAAAATTAAAGCTGTCAAAAGCTAAAGATGAAATATTAATAGACGAAATCACAACCTTAACCAACTTTCCACCCGAAGCTTTAAACTATAAACTTGGCAATCGCAGTGCTATAGAATGGATTTTAGACGGCTACAAGGAAAAGAAAATTAAAGACCCAACCGTCAATAAAATGTTCAACAACTATAAATTCAGCGACTACAAACCACAAGTTATAGACCTACTTAAACGAGTAACTACGGTTAGTTTAAAAACTTTGGAATTAATTGATAAACTTAAAAATTGTGCCAATAAATAAATCAAAACCTCGGGTTTTATTATCCGCTTATCAATGCGTCCCAAGAATGGAAGCAGTATCCCAAATTGGTTGGCAATGGTACTCTCGACTTGCTCAACAAGTACCGACAACTCTAGTAACCCATATCAGAAATCGCACAGATATATTAAAAACTGGAGCTCCCTTTGCTGACTCAGAAATTATTTTTATAGATACAGAATGGTTCGCAAAGCCATATTATAAAACAATCTGTAAACTGTTCCCTTATAGCGAACACGCAAGAGATTTATTATTTTCACCAGATTTTTTTTTATTTGACTGGTTAGCAATAAGGCAATTAAAATCTCGCCAAAAAGCTGGTGCTGATTGGGACATTATACATGCAGTCACCCCAGTATCACCGATGGCCTTAACTCGATTACACACATTAAAAAAACCAATTATATTAGGTCCTTGGAATGGAGGATTAAAAAGCCCAACTACATTTCCAGAAATTATGCGAGAAGATTCTGGTTGGTTATATCCAATTCGTAGTTTAGGTTCTTTGGTTAATCTTATTTCTGGCACAACTAAACATGCCACAACTATTTTAACAGCTACCCAAGCCACATTAAATATTGTTCCAAAACGTCATCATTCTCATTGTCGTTATCTTATCGAAAATGGAGTGGATTTAAATGTATTTACGCCGACTCCTTGGCCAACTCCACCATCTGCTGACCAACCATTAAATATCTTATTTGTAGGACGTTTTCAGCCATTTAAAGGTTTGCCAATGTTATTAGAAGCCATCGCCCGTTTACACACTAAACAGCCAATTAAATTAACTGTGATAGGAGATGGAATTTTACGAGAAAAATGGCACGATACAGCTAAAGAATTAAATATAAATCATTTAGTTAAATGGATGGGACCAAAACCATCAGTAGAAATAGCCAAACAGTTACATATTGCCCATGTTCTATGTTTACCTTCAGTACGAGAATCAGGCGGAGCAGTATTATTGGAAGCAATGGCTTGTGCCAGACCAGTTTTAACCATCAAATATGGTGGTCCAGCCGAGGTTGTTGATGATGAAGTTGGTTACGCAATTCCACCGGATGGAGGAACTGAACAAGTTATTAATGCTTTAGTCGAATCTTTACAGGATATTGCTATACATCCAGAAATATGGAAAAAACGTGGAAAAAATGGAAGCCAAAAAGCAATCCAACTTTATGGATGGGATGCTAAAATAAGACAAGCCTTGGAATTGTATCAGGAAATATTAGACGTTTGATGCTTAAATACCATTAAGTTAAGGAAATTTATTCGAGTAACCACAAGAAATATCCCCTACAAATAATCATTTAACGTAGGGGCAATCCTTTATGGTTGCCCTTAACTTAGGAACAGTCATAAAATAAGTTGCAAGGTCTTCTTGCAAACAAGTTATAAGCAAGTATTTAAGTAGTTAATTATATTAAGATGGCTCATTAGGGATATTTGCGGCATAAAAAATTTCCATCATTTCTTGACGTAACTGTGTTTCAATAACATTTCTTTCTGCTAAATTTAAATTATCCGTACTTATATCAAACAAATAGTTTTCTAACAAGAAGTTTTTTAACATCATTTTAGTGTGAAACATATTTTCTTGATATACATTCACATCAATCATTTGATACAATTTTTTCGTGTCTTCAGCAATATAATTTTGAATGGAATTTATTTTATGATCAATATAATATTTACGACCATTTTCATCACGAGTAAAACCGCGTACTCTATAATCCATAATAACAATATCAAAATCGAAACTGTGAATAAGATAATTTAAAGCTTTCAAAGGCGAAATAAGCCCACAAGTCGATACGTCAATATCAACTCTAAATGTACTTATTCCATTGGCTGGGTGACTTTCTGGGTAAGTATGTACCGTGATGTGACTTTTATCTAAATGAGTTACTACAGCATCCGGCAAAGGCCCAGGGGTTTGTTCATTAGATAAAGCTAAAGAGGCTGTATGTTCTTCGCAAATCAACATGGTGACACTAGCCCCCTGAGGTTCATAATCCTGATGAGCAATGTTAAGGATATTGGCCCCAATAATACTAGCTACTTCAGTTAGGATTTGAGTCAGTCGTTTAGCGTTGTAGGCTTCATCAATGTATTCGATATACCCTTTACGCTGTTGAGCGGTCTTTGCGTAGCAAATGTCATAAATATTAAAACTCAATGTTTTAGTAAGGTTATTAAAACCTTGTAATTTAAACATTTGGGATTTTTGGTATTATGGAAGGAGATGGTGGCTATGGGTGGAATTGAACCACCGACCCCAGCGTTATGAGTGCTGTGCTCTAACCATCTGAGCTACATAGCCGATCTATAGTATTATGCCATTTTAATCATTAAATGTCAAGTTATGGGTAGCTATTACAGCTTCCCCCCGTTAAAAATTAAATCAGTAATATGAAAAAATAACACACTGAAAAAAAACAATACCAATTCAAATTAAAACACAACTAACTTAAGTTGTAGCATGGATATAATAGACATCTTTCCTAAATAAGTATATATACTTAATTAACTGAACTTGCCGCAGAAAGCTTTTATATTCCACCGATTTCATCGGTGTCTATTCACATTCAATCCAGGATTTGAACAACCCCAACGGGGTTTACAATTGAATAGCCATAGGTGAAACCTATGGAATCAAATTAATTAAAATATTCTCTGCATCAATCGTCAGTTATTTAGGAAAGATGTCTAATGTTCATGTCATTATAAAATACCATTATAATATACCTGTATCAGTTTGTAAGGACTACCCATCCTACGCTATAAACCTTAACTTCAAATCCCAACTACCTTCTCAAATCCCCAAAAATTTATGGTAATCTTAAACAAATTATTATAGACTATACAAAGTTAGTAATCGCATGGAGTAGGAATATGAGTAAATTAGATGATTTTACAGCAGTTGAAAAGATACCGGGTAATTTAAGCCGTAGAGAATTCCTTAAATTTTGCACTGGAGTAGCAGCTACTCTGGGATTATCTTCTATGGCTGGGGTTAGAATTGCAGAAGCAGCAACTAGTGGCAATCGACCGCCGGTTATTTGGTTATCAGGTCAAGAATGTACTGGTTGTTCGGAAACTTTATTGCGGGCAACTCATCCAACGCTAGAAAGCCTGATCTTAGAAACAATTTCCCTTGATTATCATGAAACCTTAAGCGTTGCAGCCGGCCATCAAGCAGAAGCAGCTCGACAAGCCTCAATGGAAGCTAATAAAGGCAAATATATATTAGTCGTCGAAGGTGCAACGCCAATGAAAGATGGTGGTATTTATTGTAAAATTGGCAATAAAACCATGTTAGATCACGTCAAAGAAACGGCAGAACATGCGGCAGCTATTGTTGCAGTTGGTTCCTGCTCATCTTGGGGTGGTGTAGCAGCAACTTCACCAAATCCAACCGGAGCAGTCGGAACTCCAGAAGTTTTGCCAAATAAAACCGTTGTCACCATCCCCGGCTGTCCACCCAACCCTTATAACCTATTAGCCACCGTATTACATTTAGTCACTTTCAAAAAATTACCAGCCTTAGATGATTTAGGTCGGCCAATATTTGCTTATGGACGTTTAATCCATGAAAATTGTGAACGGCGACCTCATTTTGATGCTGGACGATTTGCACTAGAATTTGGTGATGATGGCCATCGTAAAGGTTGGTGTTTGTATAAATTAGGTTGCAAAGGCCCAGAAACTTATGCTAATTGCCCATCAGTATTATTTGGAGATGTTGGTTCAGCCTCTTGGCCAGTTGGTACCGGACACCCTTGCATCGGTTGCACAGAACAAGGTGTGGTATTTGAAAAGTCCATCCATGAACTTGCTAAATTAGAAACTGTTACTCCTCCTACAGCATTCCCACCAATTGTTGAAGAGCGTGGTAATGGAGTTACGCCAGCTAGTGCTGCTGTAGTTGGTGGAGTTGTGGGAGCTTTGGTTGGAGCCGGAGCAGTGATAGCAAGTAAAATGGGTTCAGAATCTGTAGCAGAATCTGACCCAGATTAAGGAGGTTGCTATGACGATTAAGAGACGTGATTTTTTAAAAGCAGTTGGTGGTGCATTAGCAGTTGGAACTGGAGAAACGCAGGCTTTCCAACGAGATGCTAAAGAAATGCCACCAAAAGCAGTCGGAATGCTGTATGATTCCACATTATGTATTGGTTGCAAAGCCTGTGTAGCAGCTTGTAAACAGGCTAATGACCATCCAGTTGAAATTGCCGAAGCTCATAAAGAATGGAATGAAGGCACTTGGGATTCAGCACCAGATATTTCTGGTAAAACTTTGAATGTTATCAAGGTTTATCAAAATGGTGATATGAGCCAAAAAGATCGGGAAATAGATGGTTTTGCCTTTATGAAACGCCATTGTTTACATTGTGTTGACCCTTCTTGTGTATCGGTCTGCCCAGTTTCAGCGATGCAAAAAGACCCCGAAACAGGAATTGTATCTCATGACCCAGATGCTTGTATTGGTTGTCGTTATTGCGTGATGGGTTGCCCATTCTCAGTGCCACAATTTGATTATACCAGTCCTTTTCCACAGATTCATAAATGTCAATTCTGTAACCATTTGCAAGCTGAAGGTAAGTTGCCAGCCTGTTGCGATGTCTGTCCGACTGGAGCTTCATTGTTTGGCGATGCGATGGAATTAAAAGAGGAAGCTAAACAACGTTTGGCAGCTAAACCGGGTGATTCTTATGAGTTTCAGCGGGGTAAATTAGGTGGTGATCGGCCAAGTCATGTGGCAGAAATCCCTGAATATCAGCAACATCTTTATGGTGATAAGGAAGTTGGAGGTACACAAGTAGTATATTTGGCTGGAGTTCCATTTGATAAGTTAGGTTTGCCAACTAATATGCCAACTCATTCTTATGCCAGTGTTTCTGAGGGTATGCAACATACTTTGTATAAGGGTTTAATTGCACCAGCAGCTTTATTGAGTGGATTGATGTTTATGGCTTATCGCAATCGTAATGTTAAACCTACGGAAGAGGAGGAAAAATCATGAGTTCCCATCAACCACTTGGTGGCAAATTATTTAACACCCAATTTTTTATTTTAGCTGTTTTTGCTTTAATTGCAGCCATATTTTTGGCCGAGCGTTTTATCTTTGGCTTAGGTTCTGTAACTAATTTAAATAATGGTTATCCTTGGGGAATTTGGATTGCAGTTGATGTAGTTATCGGCACGGCTTTTGGCTGTGGTGGTTTTGTGATGGCAATTTTGGTCTATATCTTCAATCGTGGCAAATACCATCCGTTAGTACGTCCAGCTTTGATGGCCAGTTTATTTGGTTATTCGTTGGGTGGCATGGCAGTTGTACTGGACTTGGGACGCTATTGGCAGGTCTATAATATATTTTTGCCTTGGTATGCTCAAATCAATTCGGTTATGTTTGAAGTGGCCTTATGCGTGACAGCTTATACTTTTGTGTTATGGATTGAATTTACTCCAGTTTTCTTGGAAAAATTTGGTATTGAGAATTTACGGCAAAAGTTGGAAAAGGCATTATTTGCAATCATTGCTCTGGGTGTGTTGTTGCCAATCATGCACCAATCATCACTTGGAACTATGATACTAGTTGCTGGTTTTAAATTATCACCGTTGTGGAATACTAACTTGTTGCCATTGTTATTTTTGGTATCAGTTATAGCGATGGGTTATGCAATTGTTACTTTTGAAGCTCTATTATCTTCGGCTGGATTTAAGCGACCTTATGAGACTACTATTTTAGATAAGTTATCTGGTATTATGTTATGGTTATTGATAGGTTATTTGATAGTTCGGTTTGCTGATTTATTTATGCGAGATCAGTTAGGATTGATTTTGGCTGGTGATGTGAATAGTATTATGTTTATTATTGAGAATATTCTGTTTTTAATTCCAATAGTTATTTTAATTAATCCAGCTAATCGTAGCAAACCCCGGTGGTTATTTATCGCCGCTATGAGCATGTTATTGGCTGGAGCTATTTTCCGCATCAATGCTTATTTAGTTGGTTTTGAACCGGGTGGTGGCTGGAATTATTTTCCTTCCGTGCCTGAGTTGTTGGTGACATTAGGGATTTTTTCCTTGGAAATAATGTTGTACTTGATTTTCGTAAAGAAATTGCCAGTGTTGCATCGGGTTTGAGGCTTAAAATCTTATTGTTCCCAGCAATTTCGTCTCATCGTTATACACAAGTCAAAAGTAACAAATGTAGGGTGGATAGAATGAAATGAAATTCACCATTTTGAAGGTTCGGTGGGTTTCCACTTCGTTACTACCCACCCTACATAATATATTTTCATTTCAAATACTTAAATACTTATGTATAACGATGAGACGGTTTCGTTGGGGACTTTGAGTGGGAATGTTAATAAATTCAATAAATTACTGTAAGTATAAAAATAATGCTTTAAGTTACTGATTATTCCTTTATTTCTGAATAATTATTCTAAAAAATCCCATTCAACGATCCACTGCCATTAAGTTAAGGAAATTAATTGGGGTAACCACAAGTGATTATCCCTACAAATCATCATTTAACGTAGGGGCAATCCTTTATGGTTGCCCTTAACTTTTAATGGCAGTGATTCAACGATCCCAGTACCCTTTTCAGCATGGAGGACTTAAATTTGTTCATTGGAATTCAAAGGGAAGAATACCTTAAATATCATCCGAAAGTTATTTTAGCTTGTAAATTAGTACTTGAATCTGCATTAGCCAAAGCCTCTTCCAGAGATATTTGACCATTTTGATACAAGTCATGCAATGCAGTATCAAAAGTTTGCATTCCCTCAGTTCCACTTGTACTCATGGCTTCTTTTATCTCATCTATTTTACCTTTTAAAATCAAATCTGAAATAAAAGGATTATTAATCATAATTTCCACTGCTCCAACTCTTTTATTATCCACTCCTACCACTAAACGTTGCGAAATTACACTAATTAAATTTAATGACATATCCATAAATAATTTTTTATGCTGTTCTTGAGGAAACATATTAACAACTCGCTGCATAGCCTGATTAGCATTGTTAGCATGAAGAGTTGAAATAGCTAAATGCCCAGTGTTGGATAGTTCTAATGAGGCTGACATAGTTTCCCGATCACGAATTTCTCCAATAAAAATAACATCTGGTGATTCACGCATAGCACTTCTTAGGGCATTCATATAAGAATGGGTATCAACACCTAATTCTCGCTGATTAATCAAAGATTTTTTGTGTACATGTACAAATTCAACCGGGTCTTCAATAGTTAAAATATGACCGGCTTGATTTTGATTACGATGGTCGATCATAGCAGCTAAAGTAGTTGATTTACCTGAATTAGTTGCTCCAACCATTAAAATTAAACCTCGTTTTTTTAATATAAGATCACCTAAAACAATGGGCAAATTCAAATCGGCCATTGTCGGCACTGTAGCATTAATATAACGCATAACAATGGAAACTAAACCTTGCTGTTTGAAGGTATTAATACGAAAACGAGCGTTAGTTTCGGGCCAAGAAATAGCAAAATCAATTTCTAGTTCTTTATCAAAAAATTTTCTTTGCTCCTCATTCATCATATCGTGAGCAATCTGTTTTGTTATTTCGTTGGTTAAAATATTTTTACCAACTCCAATAACTTTTCCAGATGCCTTGATTCTTACGTTAGAACCGACAGTAAAATATATGTCGGAAGCATTTTTTTCAACAACTAATTTTAAATAGGGAGTTATGTCCATAGTTTTTTGGTGCTTAATTAAAAGCTAATGAAATGTTTAGATTTTCCAACTTAAGATTACGTACAATAATAATAGCAAAGATAACTTTAACTAAAAGCTGGAGGATTGGTAGAATTAAGTATTTTTTTTATTTCTTCATTTTTAAACTTAATTAAGGCATTTTTAACATTTATAGGGCTATTATTTAAATACGGATTATCTAAATTCAATATTTCAATCATATAATTTGCCTTAGTTGGTTTTTTTTCAGATGCTTCGATTTCACCGGTATCTATGGTTGTATAAAAAATAATTTTGAAATATCAGCTAATTCCACTGGATTATATAGATGTATCTTCGTTATATTTGGCTTGCTTTGGATGTCCGTAAGAATGGATATTATCTTCATAATCGTCCTTATTGATACCAGAACATTGTTATCCATTACAAGACATGACCAAGTTATTATAATCAAAACATTTTTCTAAGTAAACAGATTTAGGTCTTAATTATGTAGGACTTAACGCATTGACAAAATGTTAATTTTATGAATTTGTTAAAATACAAATAGTTATAAAAAAATCACATCAATTATTAATTTATATTATAATAAGTATATGATTTTAATATAATTCATACTTTATTATGTTTGTTAATGCGTTAAGTCCTATTTTAAGAATTCTCATGCAAGTCGCAGATTACTTCGACCTTGGCTTGAGGTAATTTGGCTATAAAATTACATTGACATTTGCTTTTTAAAATGAAATGATTCAAAATATTATTCCTAAAATGAATTGCAAATTGCGAATATAATTGTTACCATTTTTTAACTACTTCTTTTAACAGTAAGTAATCGGTTGATTGGTACATACATTGCTGTTTTTGTCTAGTTTAGTTGAGCATTAATTTTTATCTTTAATATATAACTTCAATAAACCTAATAATATTAGGTTACATAAATTTTATAGCTGTAGGAGAACAATAATGATTTTTAACCGTTCTGATACAATCCTTATCTTACGTAATTTGATAACAAAATCCGTCCTATTTATCACACTTATACTAAGTACTTTACTACTATTATCTCAACTTGTTTATGCTTACATAAGTCCGATAACATTACAAGCTGATAGTAATTATGAATATATAAATTGGGGAATTGTAGATTCAAATTATGACGTTATTATTGATTCAGAATATGACATTTTTGATAATTTTATTAATGAAATTAATGAAAATATAAATTTGTCAGATGATAGCTATATATTTTTTATTGATTATTATGGTTTTGGTTCTTATTCTCTTATAGATGCTGAAGGGAATACTATTATTTCTAATACAGGACAGCCTTATTATGAGGAAATTACATTCGATATTTCTGGTACTTCTTCAATACTTACTATTACTGGTTCCCCTGATACTATTGTCATAAAAAATTCAACTTATAGTTTTACTCCAACAGTATATGGTAATGATGGTAATGCTTTAACTTTTTCCATTATTAATAAACCAATATGGGCTGCTTTTAACAACAGTACCGGTGCATTGACTGGGATACCAACTGCAGGCGGCACTACCACTGGCATTGAAATCACCGTAAACTACGACACAGAAACAGCAACGTTAGCAGCATTTGATATAAATGTTACCAACTCATCCAGAATTTTCACTACACCTAACTATCCTAATAATTACCCAAATAGTCAGAACATCACCGAGACATTATCAATACCGGGTGCTAGCTCTATAAACGTTTCTGTATCTGGAGTAACAGAATCAAACTACGACTACATAGAAATTTTGGATAGTACTGGTAATCAATTGTCTCCACTTAAACGGTTTGATGGGATAATTGATGAAAATTTTGTGGTGGGCGGTGATACCATTCAAGTAAGATTTACTTCAGATGGCTCAGTAATTGAGACAGGGGTTATCGTAACAATCACAAACCAACAGTCTAGTTCTATTGTTTATGTTCAACAAGGGGCTACTGGTAATAAAAATGGTACTTCATGGCAAGATGCTTATAGTGATCTACAGATAGCAATAGAAAAAACAAATGATAAAGAAATTTGGGTAGCAAGTGGTGTTTATAAACCAACAACTGATAATACACAACAACGTACAGCAACTTTTCAATTAAAAAACGGAGTTGCTTTATACGGGGGGTTTAATGGTACTGAAACTAATCGTGATGCACGCAATTGGAATACTAATAAAACGATATTAAGTGGTGATATTGAAGGAGATAATGTTTACACAGTTGTGACTGGTAATGGTATAGATAATAGTACTATTTTAGATGGTTTTACAATTACCGGTGGATTGGCTAATGTGACTGATAATATAGTTTACAACAGTGGGGCAGGCATATCTAATTTTAAAAGTAGTGCAACTTTAGCTAATTTAAAAATTGAAGACAATGAGGCTATAAAAGGTGGAGGAATATACAACGACTCTTCTAGTAATCCAACTTTAACTAATATAGTTTTCAGTCGTAATACTGCTACTGAAAATGGTGGTGGAATATACAACGCCTCTAGTAATCCAACTTTAATTAATGTAGTTTTCAGTGATAATACTGCTAGTAACAATGGTGGGGGGATATACAACTTTTCTGGCGAGCAAACTTTAACCAATATTACCATTAGTGGCAACAACACCCAACAAAATGGTAGTGGAATATATAATGAAAGTGGTATCTTAACCCTAAAAAATGTCATCGTATGGGGTAATACAACAAATGAAAATGTTTCACAGATTAAAAATAATGATGAAATAAATATCAGTTATAGTTTAATACAAGGCGGTTGTTCATTAACTGGCTGTGGTGACAATAATATAAATGCTGATCCATTATTTGTTGATGAGTCAACTTATGATTTACGTTTATCCAATTATTCTTCTGCCATTGATTCTGGTAACAATAATGTTGTTATTGGAGACTCAAAAGATTTAGCTGGAAATCAACGTATTCACAATGATGTCGTTGATATTGGGGCCTATGAAAATAATGGTTCTTCTGACTTAAAATCGACAGCTTTAAAAGCTACTGTGGCTTTTTTTGTTGAACGTAAAGGTAGTAATAATCCATTTTATAATATTAATGATAATAGTATTAATAGTATTCCTATATTTGCTGATCCAGACAAAGATAATGATTTTGATGCTGTTATTGGAAATTATGATGGGACTATCAGATATTATCAAAATATTAATAAAAACTTTCAAAAAAAAGATGGCATAGATAATCCCTTCAATGATATAGATGTCGGTAAGAATAGTAGTCCAACTTTGATTGATATTGATGACAATAATGATTTTGATGTTTTTTTAGGCGAATATGACGGTACAATTGATTACTATAAAGGTGATGGAACTTTATTCCAGTCACAAAATGATACTAATAATTTACTTGATTCTGTGGATGTTCAAAAAAATAGTGTACCTACTTTCGTTGATATTGACAAAGATAGTGATTTGGATGTTTTTATTGGTAGTGCAAGTAGTACGAGTTACTTTGAAAATATTGGTAATATTGATAATACCAATACTCCAAAATTTGAACAACAGTCTGGCATAGAAAATCCTTTGTATAAGCTTGTTGTTGGTGAACAAAATAAGTTGGCATTTGTTGATATTGATAAAGATGGTGATTTTGACGTTTTCATTGGTCAACAGGATGGTGCAATCAAATTTTATGAAAATACTGGTACTGCACATAGGCCAAATTTTGTACAACAAGTGGATTTATTTGCAAATATTCATACCGGAGAACGAGCTGCCCCAACATTCATTGATTGGAATGAAGACGAATATTTAGACATGTTTGTTGGACAGAAAGACGGTACTATCAAATACTATGAAAATATTGGAACTGTGATAGATGAACGTTTTCTAAATCAAGGTTCAGTTTTCAAAAAACTCAGTATAGGAAAAAGAAGTACACCTACTTTGATTGATATTGATGATGATGGTGATTTAGATGCGTTTATTGGTGAGAGAGATGGTATTATTAATTATTATAAAAATATAGGTGATAATTCAAATCCCTTATTTGTAAAACAACAAGATGATAATCCTTTTAAAGATATAGATTTTGGTGATTATAGTCATCCTACTTTTGCTGATATTGATGATGATGGGGATTTTGATGCCTTTATCGGAATACAACATGACAATGACAATATCAGAATCAAATATTATGAAAATACAAGTTCAGTAGACACGCTATTTTTTAAAGAAGAGGGGATGGCTAATCCTTTGAGAAATATAAGTTTGTCAAACAATTATTACTCTAAACTTAATTTTGTTGATATTGATAATGATGATGATTTAGATGTCTTTATTGGTAGTGCGAATGGTACGATAGAGTATTACCCAAATGAAGGAACCAATAAAATTGCTAATTTTTCAGGAATAAAAAGTGAAAATAATCCTTTTAAAGATATAACTATAGGAAAGCATACTGCTCCTATGTTTATTGATTTTGATAAAGATAATGATTTTGATGTTTTTATCGGAGAAGAGGATGGAATTATTAAATACTTTGAAAACATTGGTACAGAACAAATTCCACAGTTTGTTGAAAAAACTGATAATCCATTTATAGATGTGAAAGTAAAAGGTTACAGTGTCCCATTTTTAGCAGATATTGATAATGATGGTAATTTAGATGCACTTATTGGTGAAACAGACGGAACTATCCAGCATTATGAATATAGTAGTATTGGTAGTGCTTTACCACGAGGTGGAAGCTATAATTTTGCTCCTAAGGTATCTTTAAAATGCGTTGGTTGTAATAAATTTTACTATACCACAGACGGTAGTATCCCGACAGTGTCATCAACAGAATACACTGGACCTATAGAAATAACAAAAGATACAACTACAACTCTCAAATATATTTCCAGCGATGATTCAAGTAAAGTTTTTACAGAAACTTATGTAGTTGATACAACAAAACCAGAAGTAACTGGACTTAAAATTACGCCAGAATCCGAATCAAATAATAATGAATATACCAATTTAGAAACTATCAGTGGTACAGTAACTAACATAACTAAAGCTATTGGTTTAGATTACGTTGAATTTCAAATGCATGGTAATGGTAAATATCTTACTAAAGATGACGAATGGATTACAGAGTCCACCTGGATAAAAGCTGAAATTTCAAAAACAGACACAGGATGGTCATATAATTATGAATTTGAAGAGTATAGTAAAGATGCGGATAAGGAGACAGGAGTTAGTTTTGCGGCTGGTAATTATACAATACAGGTAAGAGCTGCCAATAAATTGGAAAATGTAAGTGATACATTCGTCAAAGAGATAGGAATTGCCAAGGCTTATACTACACTTTATTTGGAAAGTAATAGTACGACAATTTTAAATGGCGGTGAAGTAATTTTAAATGGAAAGCTAAATAGATTTCCAACAACAACAGAAGATTTGTCTGAAAAAAATATTACTTTAAAAATAGTCACTCCAAATGAAAAAATAGTAACAGTTAGTGCCACAACTCATACTGATACTGGTCAATTTACATTCACAATTAATAATTCTACTGAAAACTTTGATGGTTTAAAAGTGGAAGGTGCTTATCGTTTTAAAGTAGAATATGCCGGAGATGATAAATTAGCAGGTTCTGAGTCTTTGGAAGAACAAGTTTTAGTAGGAACATCCGCAGGTTATGCTATTTTAGTACATGGTAAACTTGAAAATGAAGAAGGTTTATCTGCCCACAAAAAAACTACCAATCGTATTTATAAAGCCTTAAAAGAACGTGGATTTGAGGATAACAATCTGTATTACTTTAATTACAGTGCTGACAATTCTGCTTACACTGATGATAAAGTTGTGGTAAAAAATAAAGAAATTACAGTTATCAGCAAAGGTGAACCAAGCAAAACTGCAATTGGAGAAGCATTTGTAGATATAAAAAACAAAATGAATGTTAATCCAGCACCGTTATACCTTATTATGGTTGATCATGGGAAAAGTGATGGTACTTTTCATATCTATAATGAAAATAACACATCTGCTGAAGATAATGTAATTATACCTTCTGAAATTAATGAGTGGTTAACTACCCTAGAAGGAAAATTAGAAACAAAAGCTAAGACAAAAGCTAGATTAGTTATTTTAGGAGCCTGTTATTCTGGTAGTTTTATTTCCAAACTATCTCAATCACCAATCTTCAATGATCCGGATGATCCAAAAACTTTAACAAATGCTGGTCGTATAATCATAACCAGTGCAACCGCTCAAGAAGAATCTTACAAAGGTCTTCAAGAACCTGATGGAATTCGTAGTGGTGAATTTTTCATGGAAGAACTGTTTATCCGTTTAAACAAAGGAGATAATGTTAGAGATGCATTTGAATTTGCTACCGAAAAAACTGAAAATTTCACCCGTAAAGGTGATGGTAATACTGATAATAGTTTTTTTGATGAAGCTATGCAACACCCATTACTGGACGATGATGGTGACGGTCAAGGCAGTAATAGTCTCGCAGCTGCAAATGATGGCTTTCAAGCAAAAGATATTTTCTTAGGATTTGGTGCAAAATATAATGTCAATTCTACTGATAATCCAAGTGAAATTATAAGTGTTAGCGACACTATTTATTTGAGTGCCAGTGACGATCAATCAGCAGCTACACTAATAGCAAATGTTAATAAGGCTAGTCGTATTAATTCAGCTATAGTTGATATTCGAAAACCAACAGTAGTTTTGAATGGTAGTGGTACAGAAAGTAGTGGACAGTTAGAAGTTCCCGATTTAGAAAGGTTAAGTATGAATTGTAGTAATACTGACAATAGTTGTGTTACTTCCTACGATAAATTTACTGAAAAAGGTAAATACGAGGCTTTTTATGTAGTTCGTGATAATGAAACTAACGATATTTCATCAGTTAAACGTTCAGTAATTTATAAAAATTATGTTGGTAATGAAGCACCTGATAGTTTTGATTTAACTTACCCAAATACCGGTGGCAAAACTAAAGAAGGGAAAGACCCACACACATCATTAATTTTTGTATGGCAATCAAGCAAAGATTCAGATAGTTCAGAGCCAGTAACTTATAAATTGATTATTGCTGAAGATGCTAATTTTAACAACGTAGTTCATAAACAAGAAGAATTGGAAATTGCTATGACTTACGTTGATGAAGCAGTAGGTTTAAAAGATTTAACTACCTATTACTGGAAAGTAGAAGCTGTTGATACATATGGTGCAGTAACTTCTAGTAATCCTACCGATGCACCATTTTCCTTTAAAACTAACAACACTAATGATGATTACGGAATTTGGAGTTCAAACATTTCTAGTGATATACATGGCACTTCAGTAACAGGTCTTGAATTTTTTTGGGATGATAACACCCAAATAAATGATGGAAATATTTATAGCAACGGAGAAAACCATAATGTTGAACTTCCTAAAGGTCGTCGTATGGTAAGAGTTAAGGCTGATGGACATAAGGAACAAGAAGTCATGGTAGATAATACTAAAGGGACTAGCCAACTTATCATTCAATTGGAATCGGATGATAAAGAGCTTACAAAACAATATGGAAAGTTACAATTTTCCACAACTACTGTTGATGTTAGTGAAAAAACTGGTACAGCAGCTATTTTAGTTAACCGTGCCAATGTTTTGAATATGGAAAATGAAGATTTAGATGTTACAGTAAAATATGTAATTACTGATGGTACTGCAAAAGCTGGTAGTGATTATACCAATAGTAGCAAAACTTTATCTTGGTCCGCAACAGATCAACTTGCTAAATCAATTAATATACCAATAACAGATGATGAAGATTACGAGGGTGATGAAATATTTACTATTACTTTGTCATCTCCATCTCCAACAAATGCTACCTTAGGTATAGCTACACTTACCGTGACAATTAAAGATGATGAGTCAAAACCAGACCCAATGCCTGGTATATTACAATTTTCATCTGACACTTATTCGGCTACTGAGGGTGATAGTACTCTCAACCTTAATGTTACACGCACTGATGGTAGTGATGGAAAGGCATCAGTACAATATATGGTAAACGGTTCTGCTGCATTAGATTCAGACTATACTGGTGGTTCTGGCATATTGGTTTGGGATGATAAAGATTCAATAGATAAATCATTAACTTTTAAATTAATTGATGATGATGAAATTGAAAGTGTTGAAACTCTTAGTTTGACTTTATTTAATCTACAAGGTGACGTTACTTTGGGTGATGAATACCAAGTCACTTTTGGTAGTAAAAAACAAGCCACTCTGAACATTGCTGATAACGATAAAGCTGGGATTGGTGGAGTTTTACAATTTTCTGCTGCAAATTATACAGCTAAAGAAGGTAGTAATACTATTATTGATGTTAGTCGTACCGATGGCAGTGATGGTGAAATCTCAGTACAATATTCTGCAACTGGTGAAAGTACTGCAATGATAAACATTGACTACATAAACAGCAATGGTATTTTGACATGGAAAGATGGTGACAGTAGTACTAAATCATTTACCATAAATGTACATGATGATAATGAAGCTGAAGGAACTGAAATAATTAAGTTAATGCTTTCCAATCCAACTGGTGAAGCAACTTTGAGTAGCCCAGCTCAAACCACCATAAGTATCACTGACAATGACGTTGCAGAAGAACCTGAAGAACCAGTTGAAACACAGGAACCAACAACTTCTGAACCAAATACAACAACAGTTACTACCCCTGATGCGATCTCTAATTCAGGTTCAGGTACAAATGTTGTACCAAATACCAATCAAAACGGTGTGATAACTCCAAATAGTTCAGTAACGAGTCCATCAACAACATACAATGGAACAGCAAGTACTGCCGGAACATTGCAATTTTCATTAACAACCTACCTAGCTAATGAAGGTGACAACGACTTCCAAGCTATAACAGTCAATCGGCTTGGTAATGGTAAAGGTGATGTTTCAGTTCAATATTTTGCTACTGCCAATAGTAGTGCAACTTCAGAAATAGATTATATTGGAGGTTTTGGCACTTTATATTGGGCTGATGGCGATATGCAGCCTAAAGTTCTGCCAATAGTTATTTTAGATGATGTTGAAACGGAAAGCTTAGAAACTGTTAATTTAATGTTATCCAACCCAACTGGACAAGCAACTTTAGGTTCACTTGCCCAAACCACTTTAATCATTGTTGACAGTACATTAGCATCGACAGACCAAGCAACGGTCAATCCCGAAGCTGGTTCATTACAATTTTCCAATTTGTTCTACACTATTTCTGAAGATATAGGCATTACCACCTTAGATGTTGTTCGAACTGGAGGCAGCAAAGGTAAAGTTTCTATTCGATACATAACGCTTGACAATGGTACTGCATCATTTAATTATGATTATGTTGGTGGCACTGATAAATTGATTTGGGAAGATGGAGACACAACTGCTAGACCAATTACCATAATGTTGTTTGATGATCAGCAAGTAGAAGATTTGGAAACTATTCATTTAATTTTGACAGAACCAGCCGGAGGAGCTGTATTAGGTGCTCCAGAGCGAGCAACATTAGTTGTGGTTGACAATGATGGACAGCTTCCAATCAAGTCTCAGGAAAGTTCTTCGCAAGAGGAAGTTGCTGGCTACTCGAATCAACCAAATATAAAATATATCAGTGATTTACCTGATTTAGGACGAGGCGAAGCTGTCACCAAAGATGGTAGTGTTCAAAGTGCAGATGTCCTTGCAGAAATGGAAAATACTACGGTTAATTTTTGGGGTGGTGCTGCCGTTAATAACCAAGAATATCAGACCAACCTGTCCACAACACCATCCAAAATGGTTAAAATAATGGGTGAAATTGGGGTTGCCGATGCTCATATTGGTCAAGAGGCGGATATATTGGTTGTGGTAGCTGGTATATCTGATTATATATCAGAAAAAATGTTTTTTATGCTTAACGATGAAGAACAATTTCAAGTCTGGGATGGTGAATTAGTTAAGTTAATCAGCAATCAAGAAAACGTTGTATTATCAAATGTTCACACGCTTAAAATATATCATGGTTTTATTGAACCAGTTCAAGTAAAAATTTACTTCGGTTATCGGCTGAAAGAAAGTGGTTCTATTTATTTCAATGGAGAGCAACCTATTGAGGTAGAAGTGGTTGATGATTCTGCTAATAAAGAACCTTTAGCTAAAATTTGGCACAGTGAATTAAGTCCTAATGGCAAACAAATTGTTACAGCTTCAAGTGATGGTCATGCAAGTCTTTGGGATGCTAATAATGGTAATCGTTTGGCTAAATTAACTGGTCATACTAGTGAAGTAAAAACTGCAACGTTCAGTCCTGATGGTAGCAAAATACTTACTGGTTCTGCTGATAATACAGCTAGAATTTGGGATGTGGCAGAAAGTAAGGAACTAGCTGTTTTACAAGGACATACCAACCAAGTTGAACATGCTTCTTTCAGCCCTGATGGTCAATTAATTGTAACAGCTTCAGCCGATAATACTGCTCAGTTATGGAATATTGATGGTGAAAAATTGTTTACCTTACAACATGAACAAGGAGTGCAATATGCTACTTTAAGTAATGATGGTAAACAAATAATCACAGTTGCTTCAAATACTGCCCATCTATGGAATGTGGAAACTGGAACAGAAAATTTTGTGCTAATTGGCCATAAAGATATGATTGAACATGCTGCTTTCAGCCATGATGACCAATATCTGGTGACAACTTCTTGGGATAACACGGCTCGAATTTGGGATGTTAATACTGGACTGGAAAACTTAGTTCTTAAAGGTCATAATAATGGTATAACCTATGCTATTTTCAGTCCTGCTGATAGATATGTCGTAACTACTTCTTGGGATAATACTGTCCGTTTGTGGGATGCCAAAACTGGTGAGCCTCTTTGGATACGGGAACATCAAGCTGGAATTAATCATGCCTCTTTCAGTCCTGATGGCCAAATGATTGTAACTGGTTCTAATGATGACACAGCCCGATTATGGGAAACAGCAACTGGCAAGCCGATTAAAACTTTGCTAGGTCATGATGGTAATGTGTGGCAGACAAGATTTAGCTTGGATGGTAAACAGATTATAACTGCTTCTTGGGATAATACGGTGCGAGTTTGGGATGTTGAGAGTGGGGAGATGATTTTGAGGTTGAGGGATTAAGTTTCCTCATTCCTATGATGAAAGCGGTGAGACGAAGCTGCTTTACATGCTGGGTCACTCGATAAAACCAGACGTGTTGGGGCAAATAACTGTTTAGCAAAAATATTTTATATTCAATATATTATTTGTAAGTTAAATTTAACGTAATCAGACATAATTTTATAAAAGCCGAAAATGTCTGGTTACGTCATCCAAGATACTATTTAATTAATACATCTCAATATCGTAAAAAATACACTCGTGTGAAACCTGCGAGGTTTTGGAAACCTCGTAGGTTTTAAGTGAAATTATTTATCTGAAAAACTATATACCCTAATCAAAAGTTATAATCCGTGAAGAAGATAAATTGCCCATTGAGACAAACATATCATTGACACGTTTCACAAACATTGCAGGATCGTCTAATTGGCCACCTTCACTCAACAAAGCTTGATCAAATAAAGTTAATGCCCAATCATTGAAACGATTTTCATCCTCTTCTTCTTTAAGAGCTGCTACAATTGGATGTTGAGGATTAACTTCTAAAATTGGTTTGTTACCACCACCAAAGTTTTGGCCAGACGATTTAAGCAGACGTTCTAAACTTGCATCCATAGCATTAGAATCTGCAACTAAACATGCTGGTGAAGAAGTCAAACGGTAAGTTACCCGAACATCACTGACTTTTTCTCCCAATACAGTTTTAACTTTTTCTAACAATGGCTTCAAAACATCAGAGGCTTTTTCAGCCTGTTGCTTTTCTTCTTCATTTTCCAAACTACCTAAGTCTAGCTCACCTTTGGTAACGGATTGTAATTTTTTACCATCAAATTCAGTCAGATGTGAACCTAACCATTCATCTATCTGTTCAGCTAATAACAAAACTTCAATATTTTTCTTACGGAAAATCTCTAAATGAGGACTATTTTTAACAGCAGCAAAATTTTCGGCAGTTATGTAATAAATTTGTTCTTGCCCTTCTTGCATACGTCCAACATAATCTTCTAAAGAAATTGCTTGAGTTGGATTATCGTCATAAGTAGTAGAAAAACGTAGTAATTTAGCAATACGCTCTTTATTACCAGCATCATCAATAACACCTTCTTTCATCACTTTACCAAACTGAGACCAGAAAGTTGTGTATTTTTCAGCTTCATTTTTTGCCAAACCTTCCAATGCACTCAAGATTTTTTTCACTGTTCCAGAGCGAATAGCATCGATCTGTTTATTGTGCTGTAATATTTCTCGAGAAATGTTAAGTGGCAAATCATTACTGTCAATAACTCCACGTATGAAACGCAAGTAAGGTGGCAATAATTTTTCATCGTCATCCATGATGAATATACGTCGCACGTATAATTTAACACCATGCCGATTATTACGATCCCAAAGATCAAATGGAGCTCGGGCTGGAATGAATAATAAAGTAGTATATTCGTGTTTACCTTCAACTTTGTTGTGAATACGAGTCAAAGGAGCTTCAAAATCGTGAGCTACATGTTTGTAAAATTCGGTATATTCTTCTTCAGTTATTTCTGATTTAGACCTAGCCCAAAGTGCAGTAGCTGCATTAACAACTTCTTCTTCAATAGTTGTTTCATCTTTTTCTTCATCAGTAGTTACTTTTGGCATCACGATGGGCAATGTGATATGATCTGAATACTTTTTAACAATATTTTGTAGACGGTACTCAGATAAAAATTCATCTTCACCAGAACGTAAATGTAATGTCACTTCTGTGCCATGTTGGGAGCGTTCGATGGTTTCAATGCTATATTCTCCATCACCGTTGGATTCCCATTTAACTCCATGTGATGCTTCTAAACCAGCTCTACGAGTTGTTAAAGTAACTTTATCAGCAACAATAAATGATGAATAAAAACCGACTCCAAATTGTCCAATTAACTGAGTATCTTTAGCTTTGTCACCGGTGAGAGATTTGAAAAATTCCTTAGTTCCAGATTTAGCAATAGTACCAATATTTTCTATTACTTCTTCACGTGACATACCGATACCATTATCACGTATTGTGATAGTATTAGCATCTTTGTCAAAGTTAATCCAAATTTTAAGTTCAGCATCGTTTTCGTATAATGCTTCATCTGATAATGCTTCAAAGCGTAATTTGTCAGCAGCATCGGAACCATTGGAAATTAATTCACGTAAAAAAATTTCCTTATTGCTGTACAAAGAGTGTATCATTAAGTCAAGCAATTGCTTAACTTCAGTTTGAAAACCTAGAGTTTCTTTATGTGTTTCTGTAGTCATTTGTCCATTAGTCTTAAGAATTAATACGCTAGGAATATAAGGGTAGCGGAGTATTGTTTCAATACTTAGTGTTGTATTTGTAATTATTAATACTTACTAAATATAATTACATATTGATGTTGTATATCTTCAAAATTTATTAATCTTTAGAAAAATAATTTGAAGTCAATACCTAAATTTAAAAAATAATAAATGTATTATATAAATAATTGTTTTTACTTGCATTGTTAATAATTTTATTATATAATTAATGATTTAGTAAACAATTAATTTTGCATCGTGTTAATATTAGATTTATTAAGTTATACTTGATTATTTTGTTATAAATAATTATATTTAACTTGGAGTATTCTTTTTAAATAGTTGGACATTATTTTGCTTTAAATAATAAAACATAATTAACATGGCTTAAATTGCCTATTCACAATGTCGATTACCTTTAAAAATTTTAATTTATTCAGTTTGGTAGATTTACATACACCCAGCACTTGTAGATGGACTAAAAAATATGTTGCCACTATCTATTGAGAATTTCTTTGCAACACATCAAGATTTATTGTGGGTTTTAATTGTCTCTGTTGATTTATCTGTCACATTGCTATTATATCGACTATTTGGAAAGATGGGGCTGTATGCTGTAGTTATACTTAATATTATGTTAAGTAATTTCCAAGGCCCCAAACTAACTGTCATATTTGGAATGGAAACCAGTTTGGGTGTTATTCTATATTCAGGTATTTACTTTGCAACTGATTTATTAAGTGAAAAATATGGTCGACGCGAAGGTCAGCGTGCTGTATTATTAGGATTTGCTGCTAGTATAATTATGGTAGTTATGATTTATGCTAGTTTAATATTTTTACCTTCAGAAACCAAAAATGCTGTTATTGTTCATGATGCAATTGCAACTATATTCAATTTTACTCCTCTCTTTGTTTTTGGCTCCCTCTTAGCTTATTTAGTTACCCAAAGTTTTGATGTTTGGGTATTCCATTATATAAAAGAGAAAACTCAAGGTCGCCACCTCTGGTTAAGAAATAACGCTTCCACCATAAGTTCCCAAGCTCTTGATACTTTGTTATACACAACAATTGTATGGGGACCAATCGTTGGTATAGGGCATGCGATTTACTTAGGTTTTACCAAATATGTATTTAAGGTTATAATTGCTTTGGTGGATACTGTTTTCATCTATTGGGCTAGAGATTGGGATGTCACCAGTAAAGATTGGAATGAGTCATTACATAAAGAATATCTTGAGTACAAACAAAAGCAAAAAAATAATGTTAAATAATATTTGAAATTTAAATTCTTCTTAATTCCAAATCTTAATTTGGATTTTCCTAATTTTTAAGATAATTTTCGGCATCCTTCATAATTAACGCAAAAGTAGTGAACAGTTATTTCGGGAATGAAGTGAAACGGATTTCCCGAAACCCATATCTAGTAATCGTTTCGGGAAATTCACTTTATTCCATTCCCGAAACAACTGTCAAATGCTTTTGAAGGATGCCTAATTTTTTGATATAGTTTTTCAGAAAAATAAAGGTTCTCATACCTAGGTTTGCGAAACATAGCAGGTCTATTGACAAAAATATTTATCTGAAAAGCTATAGATTCAAAATATCCTTATTATTTAGAAATCTAAATTTTGTCTTTTTCAAAATAAATCTTGTACTTCTGTTTATTAGTATTTCACTTATTGAATATACATTTATATATAACCATATATAATAGATAATTTATATTACAATACCTTCACCAATATCAAAATCAGTTATTAAGGGAATGAGATATATTTCCCGAAACTAAAATCATGTTGGGAATTTTGGGAAATCTGCTTTGCTCCATTCCCGAAACAACCATTAAATTGGCGAATGTATTAAAATCATAATTAAATATCGCTATAAAATCCATAGGTAATTTATGTCAAGAGTTTTTAATTTTAGTGCTGGTCCCGCAATGTTGCCAACTGCTGTGTTGGAACAAGCTCAAGCAGAAATACTTGATTGGCAAGGCACTGGTGTATCGGTGATGGAAATGAGTCATCGTGGTAAGGAATTTATGTCAATCGCAGAACAAGCTCAAGCTGACTTGCGAGAATTATTAAATATTCCAAATAACTATAAAATATTATTTCTACAAGGTGGAGCTAGTACTCAGTTTGGTATGGTGCCGGTTAATCTGTTAGGAAATAGACAACAAGCTGATTATTTCAACACTGGTATATGGTCAAAAAAAGCGATTGCTGAAGCTAAAAAATTCTGTAAAGTAAATATAGTTTCAAGTTCTGAAGATAATAAATTTACAACAATTGCTAAAGCGGATGAGTGGCAACTTGATCCAAATGCTGCTTACGTTCACTACACTCCGAATGAAACTATTAATGGTTTAAAATTTCATGGAATACCTAAAGTTGGTGATAAACCTTTAGTAGCCGATATGTCTTCTATAATTTTATCACAACCATTTGATATATCTAAGTTTGGATTAATCTATGCAGGAGCTCAAAAAAATATTGGTCCGGCTGGTGTGACAATAGTTATTGTACGAGAGGATTTAATTGGTGAAGCTATGCCTAAAATTCCCACAATGGCAACTTATCAGGCTCATGCAAAAGCTGATTCTATGTACAACACTCCACCGACTTATGCTTGGTATTTGGCTGGATTAGTATTTAAGTGGCTTAAGGAATTAGGTGGTGTTGAAGCAATGACAGAACGTAATAAACGTAAAGCTGAATTGTTATATTCTACTATTGATGATAATGATTTTTATAATAATCCAGTAGTTCGTAAATATCGTTCCAAAATGAATGTACCGTTTACTTTAGCTAATTCTGATTTAAATAAAACTTTTTTAGAAGAAGCGAAAGAAACTGGACTAGTTACTTTAGCTGGCCATCGTTCAGTAGGTGGGATGCGAGCTAGTATTTATAATGCTATGCCAGAAGAAGGAGTGCAAGCATTAGTTAATTTCATGGGTGATTTTGCAAGTCGGAAAGGTTAACTAATTATATAGTTTTTCAGATAAATAATTTCACTTAAAACCTACGAGGTTTCCAAAACCTCGCAGGTTTCACACGCTCGTTGTTCACCAAAATGGTTAAAAGTTAAAGATATTTGCTATAATAATAAATATGGTTGGCAACTACCCGGTTGTGGTAAGCATTGATTCCTTAACTATGCACTACTATATTCATTCAAAATAACCCTCAATTTAACTATGTTACTTAGAATATTTTTTTTATTAATAATTTGTTTACAAGTACAAGCTAGTGAATGGTCTGGTCATATTGATAGTGAAATACGCTATTTTACCCAAAAACCTTTGGCAACTGAGCAATATGACGGATTTAATTTATCTTTGGCCGGTCAGTTAGAATATCATCATGAATGGGATAATGGCTATCAAAGTTTTACTTTTGTACCTTTTGTACGGGTGGATCAGCATGATTCTGAACGCACTCATATGGATATTCGAGAACTGACTTGGTTGAAAGCTGCTAGGGATTGGGAGTTAAGAGTTGGAATTCGTAAATTGTTTTGGGGAGTTACTGAATCTCAGCATCTGGTTGATATAATTAATCAAAGTGATTCTGTAGAACATCCTGATGGTGAAGATAAATTGGGACAGCCAATGGTCAATTTAGCTTTAATAAGAGATTGGGGAACTGTAGATTTATTCATATTACCCGGATTTCGAGAAAGAACTTTTCCAGCCAGAGATGGACGTTTATTAGGTGGCGGTATTCCAATTAATGTTGAGCAAGTTAGTTATGAATCTGGTGCTGAGGAAAAACATGTAGATTTGGCAGTACGTTGGTCACATACTATTGGTGATTGGGATATTGGCTTGTCTCATTTTTCTGGTACTAATCGTGACCCACTTTTATTACCTAGTTTTGATGTTAATAATGATTTAACTTTAACTCCATATTATGAACAAATTCAACAAACTGGCCTTGATATACAGATAACTCAGGAAGACATGATATGGAAATTTGAGGCTATTTCACGCAAAGGTCAAGAAGAACGTTTCACAGCTATGACTGGTGGTTTGGAATATACTTTTGTGGGTATATTGGATAGTGATGCTGATTTAGGAGTTCTGGTAGAATATCTATTTGATGATCGAAATGAAAATGCTTCTACTCCATTTGAAAATGATATTATGTTAGGAATGCGTATGACTCTTAATGATACTCAGAGTACAGAATTATTGGCTGGAACTATTATTAGCATGGAAAATGAATCACGCTCTTATTTGCTTGAAGCAAGTCGCAGGTTTGGAGATAGTTGGAAAGTCAGTTTAGAAGCTTATCTTTATTCTAATATTTCGCCTACTGATTTAATGTATGGAATGCGAAATGAGGATTTAATGCAATTAACGTTAGCATGGTATTTTTAAATGAATAAATTTTTAATTATATTTATTGGTTGTTTATTCATGTGGCAAGCAACAATGGCTGCATCAACCAGAATTATTTGTAAATCAAAACAATCTTGTTTAGTTAGTTTTCCAACTCCTTGGATGGCTGCACTTATTAATACTGGCAGAGAACCATCAAAAAATTCAATTTACTGTGGGGGTACGTTAATCGATCCTTACTGGGTTTTAACTGCCGCTCATTGCACTAAACATGAAACTGCTGATGATATACAAGTTGTTTTAGGTCGTCAATCTCTCAGTGCCAAAAATACTGGAGAAATCATTGGAGTAGAAGAAATTATTGTACATTCTGAATATGAATACTATGATGATGAAGACCCAATAGCAGATATTGCTTTATTACGCTTAAAAAAGAAATCAAATCAGGATATTGTACCACTAGCAGATATTGACACAATTAAAGTTGGCAATTTTGCTTCTGTCATGGGCTGGGGACAAACTCATAAAGATAACAGAAGTAGTTACTCAGATTCTTTACAACATACTTCTATACCAATTATATCTAATGAAATATGTAGTAAGTCTTATCCAAATTCTGTTGCAGATTCAATGTTATGTGCTGGTTACAAAGCTGGAGGAACTGATGGATGTAGTGGGGACAGCGGTGGCCCTTTATTAATCAAACATAACGGTGAATGGCAACAAATTGGAATAATGAGTTGGGGTGAAGGCTGTGCTTTACCTGAATATTATGGAGTTTACACAAGGATAACATCATTTTTAGATTTCATTCAGACTAATATTAAAAAACCATGTGACACTCTTGCAGCACCATTATTACAAGTTAATATGAGTGAATCTGACGTAAGCGTCAACTGGAATAATGAATGTTTAGTTAAGGGTTATAAATTTTATTCAGCCCCATATTCTTATCCGATAAGTGAAATAACTATGGATAATATTATTACTTATGATTTGGGCTATAACAACAAAATCAATATGGATTTACAAGTTTTAAAAATGTTTATACCTTATCAAAAATTATATGTTGCAGTACGAGCTTATGACTGTGATAAAGATTGTGATAATTATAGTGATTATTCTAATTTGGGAGTTATTTCTTTAGAAACTGAAATATCAGACTGAGTCTCTTGCAAAATTATTTCACGGATAGGACGGAGTGTCAAAAATAATTCATTTTATTAAATGGATAGACGCAGTTATATTGGTCAACATTTATAACCAATACGTCAAATATGGGTAGTCCTAACAAACCCAATGCAGGTATTATATAATATTCAATATTGGTTTGTAGTGACTACCAAAAAATAAAACTTGTTAAATATCATTTCACCTTAACCGGAAAGGCATTCCATATATTACCTTCATTATCTACGGTAATACGTATTCTGGTTTGTCCTTTTGTAGCTATTTTACGTCCAAAGTCATGTACAACACGGAAAGCACGGTTATCACTATTTGGCATAAATACAGAATTAGGAGATTTCAATGCTTCTGCAACCATTTTACGTACTTCATCAACATTGTTAGTTAAAAATGTGCTTTTTTGTGGTTGTGGAGTACCCGGCATATGTATTTTCAATTTTGTGGCTTTCCAAGATGCAATGTTATCTGCTGCTTTATAAGCAATTTTTGGAGCATTAATAATAATACTTGCTCCTTTTGAAATTTTTTGTATTTGGGCTGATATTTTGGAAACTTGGTTAAGATTTTTAATTGCTCCTATGCCTGAAAAATAAGTACCTATTTCAAAGGTTATTTGTCCGGCTAATTCTCCATATTTTTTAGGCGTTAAATTTGGAAATTTTTTTAAAAACTTCCTTGTTTCAGTTGTGATTATTTTATAAGTTTTGTCATAATTGATGATGGCAGAGTAAATGGCTGCTGCTGAATCAATGGGATGATTCACTATATTTAAAATACCTTCAACAGTTTCATCAAATGATCGCCAAATTCCTTTCATAAATCCACTGGTTATATCAAAAACTGCATAAGCATTATCAACCATCGTCAGAAAGTGATTAGTTTCTTCTCGGTAGTTGTTGGCTTGTCGTGTGGCAAGAACTCCAAGAAAGTGCATTTCATCAGATAGTTTGTCTTTAACATTTGCTAGTTTATTGGAAACTACGGCCAGTTCATAACCTTCAAAGTTGTTACCGGAAGCGGAAAAACCAAACATATTTTGGGCGGCTGGAGTGCTTTTTATATTTTTATAAGCATTGGTATTATCTCCCATAAAGTCTAACAACGTTCTAGCTCTGTTTAATAAACGATTGCCCCATATTTTATTATCATTGGCAAAGTAGGTATCAGCATCTTGTACCATTTGCATACCAAGTTTAGC
This sequence comes from Candidatus Halobeggiatoa sp. HSG11, assembly GCA_030378105.1. Classification (GTDB taxonomy): domain Bacteria; phylum Pseudomonadota; class Gammaproteobacteria; order Beggiatoales; family Beggiatoaceae; genus DRQV01. The sequence goes on from JAUCGL010000015.1 coordinate 44,453, forward strand.
TTTTGGGTTGGTTACAAAATATCTTAATGCCTCGTTGTAATTTTGGCGAATTGCAATGCCAAGTTGGGTATTTTGGGGGGCGTGAAAGGTAATCTTATTAGTTTGCCATTGTTTAACAATACCTTGCTCATCAACTACTGTACTTAGTACTTCACGTATTTGTTTTTGTCGTGTAGGGTTGGTTTCAGTATTAGCCATTTGCACAAGCCCGGTAATATGTTTTGCGGTTTCTGCTATAGTGGCATTGGTTAGTTTATCTGTTAGTTCAGTTTGGAGGTTGTTTATGACCTTATTTGGCAAATGCCCTTGTTGCAAGGATTCGATTTCAGTTTCTACGGCACGATAGCTATTTATAATTGGAATTGATAATTTAACTATCTGTGGTTGTAATTTTGCTGAAATTTGGTTAGAATTTTTGACTTTATGACTAAAATCCTTAATTTGATGAATTATATTACTTGTTACATTTTTTAATTTATGTTGAAAAATTTCAATTTGAACTTGATATTCCTGTGTTTGTTTCAGTGTAGATTGAGTTCTATTATTTATTTCCAAAATCATATTTTGAATAAGTTCTAATTGTTGTTGTTCTAATTCTTGACTATAAGTTTCTTTACTACCATAAATAATAGCCTTCCAACTTTCAATGAACCCACCTACTGTACCAACGATATTATTTCCAACCTCTTCAATATTACCAGATTTAATTAATTCAAAAATTATTACACCACCTTGAATCATTGCATCTACTTCACCATCAGTGAAGTAAGTTTTATTTTCCATATTTGGAGGTATTTTTCCTACTCCAATAAAATAACTACTTTTCTCATTTGTTTTATTAGGATATTTTATGATTTTATCATTTTTATTACTAGGTGTAATTGCATCTTCTTCAGCATCTTCCTTAAAATTTATATAGAAAGATTTTTCACCTATTTGATAGGTTGCTCCTTTTTTTTCATCTGGTAATTCTTTAGCATTTGAACTCAATTCTTCACTATATCCAACAATGTGGAAAATAAAAAATAAAAGGACGATTAATACAGAATATTTTACTGAAGCCATTGTTTTAAAACCTCTCTCATTGTTGTTTTGTAATCAGATTGAGAAATTTGCTGTTTAGTAAACATCATATCTATCGTATGAGAAATTAATGTTTCTCTAACGTTTATTTTATTAGTGTTTATATAATTTTTTTTCAAATATCCAAATACAACTGATTTATCAAGTAATGATAAAATATGAATTGATAATTTGGAATGATCGGAAGTGTAGATAGCATTCTCAAATAAATTAAATATTTGGCTATCTGGTATTGGTTGAGAAACATCAAGCAACATAACATAAGCAATAAAAGGTTGATCCCAAGTCATATTTTCAATACAAAGCAGATTAACTATATGACGTAGAACTTTACCAGCTTGTAATCTTTTTGGTGTTTCCAATTTTATTAAAGGACGGTTATTTTCACATCGTAACATACCATCTTCAAAATATTGTTTGACGATAGAATTGTGATGATTTATTAATTCTTTTTTACCTTGAAAAACAGTTTTTTCATCATTTTTAATATTGTTAATTGTGGTGGTTAATTTACCCAATTTATGAAATGCTACTTTTTTCTTGTTTTGTTGGAATAAGTTGGATATTGTAGCAAGTTCATTTTGTAGAGAGTTAAGATTAATACCGGTTATATCCTGAATTGCAAGTTGTGGATTGCCAATATTGGGCATGTTAATTTGCCATGAAGGTAATTTAAAAAACTTTGTTGGTAATTTTATAGTAGATAATTTGTCATTAAGGCATTTAGTAACTTGTTTCAATTCGTTACCTTTGATAGTCATTTTGTCATAAAATTTATCATCTTTTTTAATTTTACTGTTAATAACATCACCGAAATAGCTACCACTCATAATCTTTACTTCTTCTAAGTCAATGTTATTAGGATTTAATGACAATTCTAGTTCGTATTGAGTGCCACCACCTAATTCACAAACAATGCTAACTTGCTGTTCAGCATGAATGGTTCCAATTAAGAAAAAAATAGATAGCAACAAAAGCTTTTGTATTCGATAGTTAGAAAACATAACGTGGTTGAACCTCTATTACGTTAATTTCAGGGTTACGAGGTTTACAACGTTGTACTTTACGATTGACATCGTCAATAATACTTTTGGATCGTTTTTGAATATCACTAAAATCCTTCTGTTTTCGATTAATAGTATTTTTATGATTATTAATGTTCAATAGATCCATTTGTTGAATATAATCAGTTAAGTTTTTTTGCTTCTTTTTCAATAAAACACAGTTTTGTTTATTTCTTATGTAGGCTTTAAAAAATTCTCGACTTTTTGGTTTAATTTGTCGATTATAATAATCCCAAGCTGATGCAACATTTAGTTCTGCTTCAACGTCCTGTCTTAATTGAACTAAATTTTCCTTTGCAATGATAGTAGAAAGTTGTTTACGGTATTTAATTTCCGCAGCTTTTAAATTTGCTAAAGTTTGAGAGACATCAGTACGTCTTTCTAGCAAAATTTTAGAATAAACAGAAAGCTCTGCTAACATATTTTGAAATTGGTTTTTATGGTCTTGAAATTTCTTATTCCATTGTTCTGAATGACAAAAATCATTTGCCATTGCTTGGTATTCTTGGCCAGTTATTTTTTTATTTCTATACCAGTTTTCAGCTTCTTTAAACATTTTTTGATGATATTCGTATTCTTTTTCACGTTGTGATTGTTGATATTCATAGTATCCCCAAGAAATTACTGTAGCAATTCCAACAACAATACCTATTCCAGTTAGAGAAGAAGCAACAGCAGTTGTTGTCAATGAAAAACCAATACCAGTTGCTGCTGAACCTAATATTGCTCCATTTGCTAATAATACTCCAATACTGCCAGTTAATGTTAAGCTTCCAAATATGGTCATGGTATCTTCAATAGAAACTTTTTTATTACCTGTTTGATAATTCATTGGAAGTAAAGAAATATTGTCAGCATTAAACATTGGTACAGTCCGTTCACAAAGACCTTCAAAAAAACTAGAACGGGAATTAAGCTCTGTAATATTTTGTAAAATGCTATTAATTTTATTAATCATTGGTAATAATACTTGTTCATATTCATAGCGTTTTTTAATGATAGTTGAATAACTATTTACATCAAATTTTTTCGATACCTTATCAATAGTTTTAACTATTTGTTCAAGATGGGAACTAGATTTTTCCAGTTGGGACAAATTTGCATCGATTTGTTCAGCAAGTTTAGCTTGGTAGCTAGTTTCTTTGAACAAGTCTTGAACATATTTTATTTTTACTAAAGTAGGGGCGTATCGTTTATTACTTTCTACTAGCTCTTTGGCCTCGTCCATATATTCATTTGCTTGGACAACTGTTGAGCAGTAGCAAATAGCTAAGAAAATAGGAATTAATTTTTTCATTGTTATTCCTTTAGTGGTTGATTAGCTTTTGATTAGCGTTATGGATTGCTTCTAATTGTGGTAAAAAATATTTACGTTCTGTTTCAGAAGCTTGATTTAACATTTCATGCGTTTCAAGATAAATTTGGGCCTCAAGCTGAGCAAGTAAATTGGGTATAGAAGCAGATGTTGGTTTAATAAGTTTTAAAGTTGTTTCTACCTGTTGATGAATATATGATTTGTTATCTACAGCAGGATTTATCTTGATAACATTATCAATATATTCATATATTTCTTGCCAACCTTCAGTTGAAACTTGATTATTTGTTACTGCTTGAATTTCCTTGAAATCTTGTTTCATATCGGTTAACATGGTTTTAAGCGTATCTAAATCTAATGTCTTGATGTTTTTTCTTAGAGTGGTTATTTGTCTCCTTAGAGATTTTGCTTGTTGGAAAACTAATGAAATTTGTTTTAATAAGGTGATTTTATATTGAATTTCTGTTGATAAAGTACAAATACCAATATTGGTGCAAAGACAAACGCAAAGCTTGTTGTTCTTCCTATTTTCAAGCATTGGAATACCATGATTTTCTCCCCATTTGTTACTATTACAAGTATTACGGATAACACTTTCTTTTTCCTTACAAAAACTGCATTTACATTTATCAAATTCTATGGTTCCATTAAATAAAATTTTTCCATTTTTTAATTCTTTAATGTCATTTGCCAAAGTAGCTAAAGAAACAAGAGGGTTAAAGAAAATATTTACTACTACCAAGATTAGTAGCTTTTTAGAAACAGGTGCTAGTATAAATAGTTTTTCTTCCATAAAAATGTCTCATTAGTTAATTTAATTTTGATTAGATTAAAGCAAATATACTAATTTGTCTATACTATGAAGCACTATATATAAAGGGAAACAAACCAGTATATTTGTCAATATATGGGGTAGATTTTATACTAATTAGATGTTTTTATTAAATGGACTTCCATATTGGACTCAGCCCAATTACCACCTCCATACCACAACCCCCAAAAAAAACTTTCAACACAACCAGCATAAGCAGATATAAGATATTTGCGTGGATTTTTTTGATCTCTAACTACCTTGACCCATCCACATTTAGGATTTGTATGTCCAAATCCATTGGTAGCTATTTTATCTGCACAAGTAGGACCGCAGATTGGAGAAAATCCATTAGGTGCTATAAATCTTGGGGTAGAATGATTACCTATTGACTGATCAATCTCCCAACCTTTTGGAATTTCGTAATATTTTTCTTTGTAATCGAATTTACCTAAATTATCAAAGGTTTTCACTCTACTTCCTCTCGCACGAGCCTTAATGTGAGCATGGTCAATCATTTTCTCAACATGAGGTAAACATACTCCATTTTCATCACATTTTAACATTTTATTAGCACAATTAGTGTTGAATGAGATGAAAATAAAACTACACGCTGTTAAAGCCAATAGCTTATTAGTCATACAAACTCCTTAAAATTTTAAAGAACTTAAAAAACATACCTATTTATTATAAATTAAATCAACAATTTATACAAAAAATCTATGCATGATTAAAATTTATAGAATATTTATTTAAATTCTACATCTAAAAATTCTATCTGTGACATGATGAACCTAATATTTTTTAAAAAGTTAGGATATTTGCAGCCATTCTCATTAAAAAATATAATAATGAAAAATCAATAACATAAAAACTAAAAAAAATGGGATTTCATAAAAACCTCCGGTATAAATTAAGTATTTAAAGTATATATTAACATAAAATTATTCAAAAAACTTAACATAAAAATGTCCAACGCTGCGAGACATGGAGAAACGAAGCCGAAGTCAAGTAGTCCGTTACTTGCGTGAGAGTTCTTAAATTTGATGAAACAGTTTAAGCGAAGAGGCGTTTCTTGAAATTTTGAACAAGCTCATCGTTAACGTTATGGAGGAGTCGGTGGGACGGAGCTGCTTCAGTGCGGAGTCGCCCGATGAGACAGGACGTGTCGGGGCAAATAATAACCGGTTTCGCTGAAAAATTGATTAGTCCACGGGACATGGACGTTCCGGGGACATCATGAAATTTCTGCGAAACTCATCCATATTTTTAAAGGAAGTTATTGAAATATAATATTAAATTAATTTTAATTCCAAAATGAATCTTGAACTCCTAGCAAAATATCCGAAAACTTGACATTAACTTAACTGGATTTAAGCAACTGGTATTCAGTTTCTTACATAACATATTGGAATAATTGGAACTAAATATATAAAATTATTTTAAAATATTTACTTTCAATCTCAAGATTGCTATAATTCAACCCAATCAAAGAAAATATTGTTTGAAATAAAATTATGCAAAACATTATATTACATACTAATATTGGTACAGATGGCATATTGCATTTAGATTTACCAATTGAAATGCCTAATACAGAAGTAGAAGTTAAATTAACCGTTAAACCAACTAATAATCATTTTCCAATAACTAATTTAGAAGACGGTTTGGGCTGCTTAAAATACCGAGGTAAAGCAAAATCTTTGGAAGAAATAGAACAAGGAATTATTGAAGCTACAAAGCAAAAGTGGTTTAATGAGAATAAAAAATGATTGCTGTTGACACCAATATTTTGGTTCGTTACCTAACAAATGATGATCCCATACAAGCACAACTCGCTCTGAAAATACTCAGTAAACCTGAAAAAATCTTCATAGCCAAAACAGTATTACTAGAGGTAGAATGGGTATTACGTTCTGTTTATGAATTCAAACCATCTGAAATAGATAAAGCAATATTACAAATTTTAGGATTGCCCAACGTAGTACCTGAATTTCCTGAACAAATTGCTTTAGCACTTAAATATTATAGACAAGGTATGGATTTCGCTGATGCTTTACATTTAGTTGCCAATTTTGAAATTAAACACTTTTATACTTTTGATAAGGCTTTTGTTAAAAAAACTAAAAATATTTTGCCTAATGTAACATTGGTTAAAAAATCAACCACTATGGACTAAAAGTCCATAGTATGTATTACGACTAAAAGTCGTGTTTTCGGCTAAAGCCGACTTACAGTAGAAACTGACTGATAGTCAGTGAATTATGACTAAAAGTCATTCAATAACAAAGCCATCATTATTGTGGTTAGGATGTTTATCATGATGTTTAAGATATTCCTTTATCATTTCATCGGTTACGTGTCCTGAACTAAATGCAGCATAACCAATTGCCCAGAAATGCTTGCCCCAATATATCTTACTTAATTGAGGAAATTCTTCTTGTAACTTTTTCGATGAACGTCCTTTAAACCATCTAACCATATCACTAACAGAATACTTTGGAGGATATGATATATATAGATGTATATGGTCTGTAACTTACTACACCACTTATAATATTTATATCTTTTTGAGTGCATATTTGGCGAATTATATCTCTTGCACGTACGCTTATTTGCTTAGTCAATACTTCATAACGATATTTTGTTATCCATACTAAATGGACTTTTAAATCGTATACTGTATGGGAGGCTGACAGCCTGACAAAAGAAAGGTAACCATAAGTATAACGTAACATAAAAAATTCAGTATGAGTTTTGAGCTGTCCGATTATTAAAAGATTGGTTATTTTTTCATATTTATTATGGAAGAGGCTCAGGATCAGGCATACTGGAAAGAGTTATTTTTTTAATAAATTTATAACCTCTGGCAGGTGCTGAAGCCACATAACGTTACTTCAATTTTTAAATAACTAATAGCCCGATTCCAATGTGGATCAATATCTTGACGTATACCAGATTTAACAACTTCAACTCCTTGTGAAACAAGAAATAAAGTTGCAACAGC
>JAUCGL010000151.1 GCA_030378105.1 Candidatus Halobeggiatoa sp. HSG11
AAATGAATGTATATATCTTGATGAATCTGGTATTAAACCTAATATTATTCGAGATTATGGTTGGGCTCCAAAAGGAGAAAAAGTATTCGGGTGTCGCAAGGGAAAACGTGAAAAAAACATTAATATAGTTGCAGCATTGAATGGGCATACGGTTATTGCTCCACTTATGTATGAAGGTACTATGAATACTGATTTATTTAACATTTATCTTGAAGAATGCTTGTTACCAGCAGTTAAACCAGGACAAATAATTATTATGGATAATGCTTCTTTCCATAAGTCAATTGAAACTGAATCTCTGATTGGGGAAGCTGGATGTTATTTATTATTTTTACCTGCATATTCACCAGAATTCAATCCAATTGAACACAAATGGGCTTCATTAAAACGTTATATTAAGCAGTTTCGTCATAAATTTGATTCACTTATCGAAACGATAGATTTTATTTTTCAGAATATAGTTAATTTTAATGGTATAAAAATATAGGAATGTTACTATATCTGCCTTTAACTTTGAGAATCCTTAGACATTCGTTAACTCCAATTGTGGACAAAAAAGCACAAATACTTGCATCTCCACGAAATTTACTGCCACGAACCGAATTAACAAACCGTATCAAAGTTTCTTGCAATGCTTCTTCAGCATCCTCATGAGATAGTCTGAACTTCCATTTAAAAAATTTGACCAATCTCCCACCACATTCAGTAAAAAATTCCGTCAGCCCTGATTGTTTACCTGTGCGAATTTTTTCTGGTTCCCACGCACCGGCGTGGTAACCCATTTTTGACGCACTAGCGTCACGTGTAATAATAAGACGCTGGTGCGTCTTGACTGAATTCCCACGCTGGTGCATGGGAACTAGAAAAAAGTACACAAGTTTTTAATCCTGTCCATCTTTTAATCCGTTAAATCCTGTTCAAAAACTGTCTGAATCAGAATTAACGGAATTATAGAATTTCCAGAAATGTTTGAACAAGATTACACGGATTCAAGGATAAAACATGATTAAGTCAAAAACACACAAGTTTTTAATCCTGTCCATCTTTTAATCCGTTAAATCCTGTTCAAAAACTGTCTGAATCAGAATTAACGGAATTATAGAATTTCCAGAAATGTTTGAACAAGATTACACGGATTTAAAGGATAAAACATGATTAAATCAAAAGCACACAAGTTTTTAATCCTGTCCATCTTTTAATCCGTTAAATCTTGTTCAAAAATTGTCTGAATCAGAATTAACGGAATTATAGAATATTCAGAATTAAAACCCAAATCAATTTGCCTTTATCCTGAAAATCCAAAAATCCTGTGAATCCTGATTCTGACAAAATAAGACACCTTATGGACGAACTTTACAATTAGGCACAAATTTTTTAAACCGTTCTATCTCAGAGTCACTTATTTTATTGCCCCCACAATATAATTCTTGCAAATTAGTTAAGTTATATAGCGGTTCTAAATCGCTTATTTGGTTATCCCCACACTCCAATAGGTGTAAATTATTCAAAGCACATAATGGCTCTAAATTGCTTATTTGATTTTTCGAGCAACTCAATTTCTGCAAATCAATCAAAGCACGAAGCGGTATTAAATCACTTATTTTATTATCCCCACAATACAATTCCTGCAAATTAGTCAAGTTATATAGTGGTTCTAAATCAATTATTTTATTTTCGTAGCACCACAATGTTTGCAAATTAGTCAAAGCACGTAGCGGTTCTAAATCGCTTATTTTATTTACATGACAATCCAATTTCTGCAAATTGGTCAAGACACATAGTGGTTCTAAATCGCTTATTTGATTCCAACTACAATTCAATTCCTGTAAATTAACAATTTTTTCTAAATCGTTATCATATAATTTTCCAGAAATTCTATTGAAGAAACCTACATCATCAATATTAACAACTTGTCTAAAAAAAATTTTCCACTTTCTATCCAATTGCTTCCACCATTTCCGATTATCTATTTGGACAATACGAGATTTTTCCTGCTGAATATTTCTTGCAATAGGTTTAGGTGATTGCTTTTTAGCTACTTTTACAATACGAGGCTTTTCCTTCTGAATAATTCTTTCAACTGGTTTAGGCGATAGCTCAACTAGCTCAGAAACCGGAGACAACAATTTCTCCAATCCTTTCAGCAAACCACCCAAACCAACCCGCTTATCAGGCTCAATCTCCACACAATCACACAACAACTCAAACAACTCAGGCGAATCTGTCAAACATCTTGGCCGAAAAGTCTGTGGACTCTCCCCCGTCAACAAACGATACAAAGTCTTACCAAACGCATACACATCACTCTTCGCACTCGGCTCACCATCCACACCCTGCTGCTCAGGCGGAGCATAATCCAACGTCCCAAACACCGCCCCTTGAGCCAACAAACTCAAACCAGAACGACTTCGTTTAGCAGCCATCTCTGCCCCCAACGATACCGCCACCCTCGCCAACCCAAAATCAATAATTTTCACCGAAACCTGCGAGGTTTTGGAAACCTCGTAGGTTTTTTGTCGTTGCAACAAAATATTAGCCGGCTTCAAATCCAAATGAAAAATACCCTCAGCATGAGCTAATTGCAATCCCTTAGCAATCTGCAAACCCACCGCAATCCCAGTCGCTACATCCAATTTACCAAACTTAGCCAACCACGACTCACCATCAATCGCCCCCTCAATATACTCCGAAATAAAATAACCCCGCTCCTGCCTCGCCAAATCAACAAAACCACAATCAAACGGCTGTGGAACAAAATCACCAGCAATTTTCGCCATCAACTTAGCTTCTTTAAACAAAACATCCGCCGAACCACGCATCGTCTCCCAAAAACACTTAATGACTACCAACTCCCGCTTAAAACGATTCCGAGCCAAAAACACACAACCCATTCCCCCAGCACCCAATATCTGTTGAATCTCATAAGTATGCTCATTAAACAAAGCATAACGCTGTGGATTTAACTCAATAGCTTCCTGCAAAGACGACAACGCCTTATCATAAATCTGTTGCCGAATAAACACCTGAAACAAATTGAACGCACTCAATGCCCGCTCCTCATCATTCCTTGCCTGTTGATAAGCCTTAATAAATAACGCCTCAGCTTGTTGCAAATCCCCCAGCGAAGACACCACACTACCCAATCCAATCGCAGCTTGACTATATTGTGGAACCGATGGCGACAAATGTTGCATCAAATGGTGAGCCTCCTTAATCAACTCCAAACTAGCAGAACTATATTGAATTGACTCATCACGTGGTTTAACTTGTGACGATAAATCAGACTGAGCCTGTAATTGCAGCACAATAGCTAAAATTTGTTCTGTATTATCTTTAATTTCCCCCAACTGCTCTTGCAACTTCGGCATAGCTGCCAAAACTTGAGATAATTGAACCTTAACTAATTGCGTCCAATCAGCAAATTGTTGGCTAAATTCAACAAATTGACCATAATGAGTTTGCATCACCGATTCAACTTGTTGCCAATGCTCTAACTGCTGTCCCAATTGCCCAATCTCAGCAAATTTTTTAGCAGCAAACGCTTGATTTAACTTATCTTCAGTTGACTGAACAATATTCTTAATCTCATGCACATCAACCATCAAACCATCATGTTTTAATGCAGCCAAAGTAGTTTGAAAACGTGGCTCTTTCCGCAACTGCTCATACAAGAAAAACAATACAGCATTACCCAACAACTCCTTAAATTGCAAAAAATCCAACACCTGTTCATCCAAAGCTTGCTGAGTTTGCACCAATTCCACTATCACATCAGTTAAAGAACTCGCTCCATCCACAGTAACAAAACTAGCCAACTCCGCTTCCGAAAAACGTACATTATCTGCTTGAAACAAAGTTAAACCAGCCATTTGTTGACATTGTTTAATAGCAACTTGCCGAAATTTTGCCAGCTTCTCATCATCCAAATCCGAAGCAAAAGGCAATAAATAATCCTGTTCCAAACTTTGCGAAAATTCACTTTCCACATTAGCTTGCAATAGCGATTGCCAAAAACCACGCTGATTCTCTGGTTCTGCCAAACCACTGCCAATTGCCGCCAACGCATAACCGTAACTATCCTGAAAATTCTTAGCGATTTCAGCCGCAGTAAAAGTAAAATTTTCTTTCAACAAATCAACTGCTTTCCCAGCTCCGGGAACATCAGCTAAAATTTCTATAACTGCCCCTTTGAATAAGGCGGACAGTCCCTTGCGTAATATTTCTTGTGTTTTCATGGTTTTTTTATGAGAAATTGAATAATCTGCGATTTACGTGAGAGTTTTAAAATTTGGAGAAATATAGCTTTTCAGAAAAGTAAAAGTTTTCAGACCTGACAGGTCTCTTGATCAAAATATTTATCTGAAAAACTATAGCGGAGCAGTGTTTCTTAAAATTTTGGAATGGATATTTTCAGCGAAACAGTTATTATTTACTCCAACATGTCAGGCTTCATAAGATGTTGAAACACATGACAATGTTTTGATTAACTTTTAAACTGTGTCAACTATTGAGATAAAAAACCAGCTAAAAATTCTTTACCGACTTGCTCTGGTAATTGTTCTTTAGAGGTAAGTTTAACAATATTTGGAGCTAAAGTTATGTCACGCTTTAATAGACGTATAGCATAACGCTTAATAGTATTATTATTACGAAAATTATTTACCGTCATACCATTAAAATATAAGTCAATAAATCGTTGTTCATTAACTAAATAATGATGTTCTTCTAATAAACCTTCTTGTTTAAAACCAAATTTCAACGTATTTCTTTCTGACGATTCATTATAACCATACACATAAGAATAAACTTTATTCAATTCATAACGATTGAAAGCCAAATCTAATATTAAAAGAGTTGCTTCAGTTCCATATCCAAGTGAACGATGTTGGGAGGCAAATAATCCTATTAAATATTCGGCCCGTTTATGTAAAGGATTATAATCACTTAGGATAGCTATTCCAATTGCTCCATGCTGCTTATGCTCTATCATAAATTCAACATAGCCAAGCTCACTGAAATCATATTCAGCATATTCTGTTATTGAAGAGGTTAACTGTTCTTCAGTTTGATGGGTATGGTTAGAACGATATAGATGTAAAAAAGATTGATCTTGATAGGCTTTTAGTAGAATTGGTACATCTTCTGGTAGGATACGGCGAATTGTGATTGAACAGCCTTGATTGGAATCCTTCATGGTGTTTACTTAATGGTGACTAAACCTTGCAATACTATATCGGAAAATCCAACTATTCCAATAACATCATCATTTTCCACTACTGGAGCTCGTAAAATATTAAAATGATCGAATAAACGAGCACAATAACGAATATCCATTTTTGGGGATACTGTTATTACCGGTTTAAGCATAATTTCATAGATATTAACTCGTTCAGGAGAACGTTCTCTGGCAACTACATGGCGAGCAATATCAGATAGCAACACCATACCAAACTCATCATCTGCATGACGTTTATTGACAATTAACCCCTTGGTTTCTGGATATTTCATATTGCGTAAGGCTTCGGCAACGGTGATAATACCATCAATACGATCAAAGCCAGTCTTCATAACCTCTCGCACTCGTATCAATTTGGCGGTATTCATATTTTTTTCTCTACTACTGAAGTCAATTTTCTTACTTGATGGGAAATACCAACTGCATCTTCAACATCAATTTGAAAGGCAATGCCAGCCCCTATATTTTGCTCAAATTCTCCAACTTTAGTAACTGTTTCCAAAATAGTTCGAGATAAATGCTCTTCCACTAGTAATAATAATACATCTCGTTGCGTTTCTAAGTTAAAACCAAAAAAAGTTTTTGAAGGTTCTATTCCTTCACCCCTAGCATGGTTAATAACAGTAGCCCCAGTGGCTCCGGCTTCTCTAGCTGCATTAAGTACCTTATTAGTTTTATCTTCAGTCAAAAAAGCAATAATCAGTTTAAAATGCAAATCAGACTCCTTATTTAAGCAATTCTTAATTGTAAATGATTAATGCTTAATTAAAACCAAAATTTAAGCATTTCGGTTCCAATTAAGCATTAAGAATTAAACATTAAGAATTAAGCTGGCCATCTATAAGTTAATGCTTTATCCTTATCATAAGGGGTAATTTTTACCTGATTACTTTGATTACCACCTAAAATCAGTAATTTACCATCATTTCTTATGGAATGTAAAAAGCCAACATGGCCGTTGAAACAGACTAAACTACCCTGAACAGCTCCAACTTCTTGTCCCCAAGTACGCCAAGAGCTAGAAGCAGCTGAACCAGTACCTTGAACACCTACTTGTTTCATACACCAATTGGCAAAAGCGGAACACCAAGGAGTTTCATCGTCAGTTGCTTGAAGGCTAGTAGCTTGATGATATTCAACAATACGAGGATTGTCTTGATCACCTTCAATTTCTGTAACTCCCATTTCCATTTCTTTTTCTGCTACCGCTAACCAAGGAGCTCCACTTGCTGCTTGTCCACCGGCAGGAGCGGCAGCTGGTGCAGGTGGTGGAGCGGCAGCGGCTGTAGTAGGTTGTGCAGCAGCACCTCCGTCACCGGGAACATTAATAGTTTGTCCAACACTTATATTACCTGCGTCTGTTATTTGAGGATTTAACGTCATCAAATTACCAAACGAAATATCATACTTCCTAGCAACACTATACAGGGTATCACCTGAATCTATAGTGTAAGTTCCCATATTACTCTCCTAATTATATAAAATGGTGGGGTTTATGCAATATAAATTTTAAATCAGTTAAAAAATCATAGCGTTAATGGTCATAACAACGCAATAATTCACCTTAATAAGAATAGCAAAAAAAAACTTATCTGTCAAAAACCTACTTCTTTAAGATATATATTCAGTTGTATAACGTTCAACAGTAAGTTTGTTTGACCAATAGTCAGGCGGTAAACCAGCTTTTTGTTTTAAATATCGTAAAAATTCACTTGGTTGAGTTAAAGATTCCCAAACTGAAGGTAAAAATGTGCCTTTGTGTACTCCGTCTGTTAAAATAAGCCCGTCTACATAAGGACGTAATTGTTGAATAAGGTCTTCTTCAGAATCAAAAGACATTAATTCAGGTTCAGAAAGTAAAGAAATATGAATATCTAAAGCAGCTACTTCATCTTGTTTTAATTGTGGAAAACGTGGATCAGAAAAAGCAGCAGCATGAGCATTATAAGCCACATCTTCTGCTAAGGGGCGAATTGCAAGTAAAGTTCCTATGCAACCACGTAAATTATTGTTTATTTCTAATGTAACGAAAGTGGCTGTTTTTTTATGTAATTCTGGTACATAGTCATTTAAAACAGTTGATATAAGTTTATTGGTATCTAACCCATGTTGTATAGACTGTTTGGCTATTTGTAATAACGTTTGGTGATTTTTTTTATCTAAAGGCATAAGCTCCATACCCCACAACTTGATCTTTTGAACCAGCCGTGTCTCCTGAATTACGCAAATCTATTGTTTCAACTTGCATTTTTTTGTTTTTAGCAACATTTAACAAACCGTTTATGGGAACTCTCCCACAAGCTTGTTCATACTCAATTTTTTCAGGAGATAAAGATTCAATAGCTTGAGTTGTTAATTTATCTAATTTTTGAGCTGATTCGTAATTGTTATAATGGCTCAAATCAGAACTAACCACAATCAATGTTTCTTTAGTTCCCCAAAGTGTTTCTAATATTTCTCCAACTTGTTCAGAGGTAGCTTTACCAACAACTAAAGGTACAATACTAAATTCATTTAATATCTTTTGTAAAAATGGTAATTGTACTTCCAAACTATGTTCATTAGCATGGGCTTGCTCCATCAATGAAACCTGTGGAAATTTAAGGATTTTGTCAATTGCTTGGTCATCAACTGGAATATCTCCAAATGGTGTGGAGAAATTTTGCATTTTTGTTGCTGCTATACCTAATAATGGCACTTGATGAGAAGGCCCTATTAAAACCACTCGCTTAATTATATTACGAGCTGGTCTAATCATAGCGTAGATGCTGGCAGCAATTGGTCCTGAATATACATAACCAGCATGAGGAACGATAATAGCTTTAGGTATTGTGCCGGTTGTTTTAACTGATTGCAAAAGTTGGTCAATCATAGTACTCAATTCATGAGTATTATCTGGATAAAACGTGCCGGCTACAGCAGGTGTCCTATTCATATTATTATTTTTGGTGAATTTTATTGAAATAATCGTTCAGTAGATTTTCAGATAAATATTTTGGCCAAGATACCTGACAGGTTTCGGAAACCTGTTAGGTCTTTAAGAACTTTTATTTTTCTGAAAAGCTATAGTACATGACAAAAATAGATTATAAGCCGGATAAAGTGATAATGCAATTATAGAATGGAAATTAGGAATGAAACTTAAATAACATAATTCCTACTCCCTATTTACCAATTCATCTTTATACATAAGTTCCAAGCAACAAATGTAGGGTAGATAGAATGAAATGAAATCCACCATTTTGAAGGTTCGGTGGGTTTCCATTTCGTTTCTACCCACCCTACATAATATAATTCCATTTCAAGTGCTTAAGTACTTATATGTAACGATGAAATTTATCAATGAGGGTAGTTTTCTCAATGTTAAAAAGAAGGAGGAGGCTATATTTTCAGAAAAATAAAAGTTTTAAGACCTACGGTTTCGCAAATCTGGCAGGTCTCTTGGCCAATATTTAACTAATTCAAAACCTCAACCCCATCCCAATCATCTGGTACACCAATTTTCTGCCAATATTGACAACGATTAAGATAAATTTGAGCCGCTTTATCAGTCGAATTAACCTTTAAAACCTGCCTAAAACAGTCTATCGCTTCAGCAAAAGCTTTCTGACTATAATGAGCCAAACCGATTTCAAAATTATCAAGAGTTTTCTTTTTTAATTCAAATATATCTGGCTCATCAGCATCAAACACTTCATAAATTGTTACTGGTTCTGACTTACCTTTCACTTTAACTCGGTCAATAGTACGAATAGAATATTTAGACGCATCAATTAAATTAAAATAAGTATCTTCGGAAATTAACAAAGTAGCTTCATAAGCTTTAGTTATACTCTCAATCCGAGAAGCCAAATTAACTGCATCAGAAATAACCGTGCCATCCATACGATTTTTAACTCCAATTGTACCCAACATTAAATCACCAGTATGAATTCCAACCCCAATCTTCAATTTAGGTCGTTCAGGACGGCCACGAGTCAAATTATATTTAGCCAAAACATGTAACATATTAATACCAGCTTGTACCGCTTCATCTGCTTCTTTTGGAAACAAAGCCATGATAGCATCACCAATATATTTATCTATAAAACCTTGATGTTGTTCAATAATTGGTGCCATTTTGCTCAGGTAAATATTAATAAAATCAAAGTTTTCTTGTGGAGTCATTTGTTCAGAGATAGAAGTAAAACCACGAATATCAGAAAAAAGAATGGTCATTTCCTTCTCAATATGATCACCTAATTTAATATCAACAATGCTTTCTTTATTAAGAAATTTTAAAAATTCATGAGGTACAAAACGACTGTATGTGGTATTTAAATCATATAATTTTAAATGAGTTTTAACCCTTGCCAACAATTCATTTTTAGAAATAGGCTTAGTCAAATAATCATTAGCTCCAGCTTCTAAACCGGTTACTAAATCAGATAGCCGATTCTTAGCAGTTAGCATTAAAATTGGTAGTTCATTAGCCGAAAATTGCTTGCGAATTTCCTGAGCAACCTCATAACCAGTCATGCGTGGCATCATCACATCCAATAAAATAAGGTCTGGCCTTATTCCATCTTCAATTAAAGCACAAGCTTCTTGCCCACAACTGGCTTGGATAATGTTATAATTATGTAAGGACAAATGATTGCTTAAAACCTGAATATTAACCGGCTCATCATCAACAATTAAAATGGTAAATAAATCATCATCAGCTTGAATTGGTGCAACAATATTAACTGGTTCTTCTACTATTTTAGTTATTTGGTCATGGGATTCTAATGGAACTGCTACTGATTCAGTTATTGGCAAAGTAAATATAAATTGAGAGCCAACTCCAACTTGAGATTCAAGCCAGATTTTACCGCCATGCAATTCCACTAATTTTTCTGTTACAGCAAGGCCCAAACCAGTACCACCATATTCTCTTGCTGTTGACCCATCTGCTTGTTCAAAAGATTGAAATATTTTGGTAAATTTTTCTTCTTGAATGCCAATACCAGTATCAGCGACAATGATTTCCAACCATTTGTCAGACTGTAATCTAGCAGAAATTTCGATTTTACCAGCGTCAGTAAATTTGATTGCATTGCCGATCAGATTGTATAAAATTTGTTGTAAACGATTTTCATCTGCATAAACTGCTGGTATATCATCAGTAACAGAATTAACTAATTCTAATGATTTTTTACCTATAAGAGACCTATTTAAAAATAATAATATTTCAACAATTTCTCTTAAGCTGATTGGTTTTGATTGTAACTTAAGTCCTTTATTTTTTAGCTTAAAAAAGTCCAGAATATCATTAACTAAATTAGACAAACGTTTACCACTACTTATAATCATAGTGAGATTAGTTTTAGCAATTTTGGGCAACTCACCAGCCACACCGTCTCGCAGTGATTCAGCAATTCCAATAATGCCATTTAATGGAGTGCGAAGCTCATGGGAGGTATTAGCCAAAAATTCATCTTTCAATTTATCCATTTGCAGCAAGTTAATATTATGTTCTTCTGCTTTTTTTCTTTTAATAATCATCTCATTAGTTGTGTCAGCTAAAAAGATAAATTCCGCTAAATTCAATTTACTTTTATCCAATAATTCGTTGCTGGTTGCCGCACGAGATAAAAAATTACTGAAGGTATCTAGCTCAGTAGTTATGCGTTTAGAAAAAAGATAAGCGATAAAAAAAGCCAATCCGGTAATAACGATGGATATGAGAAGTATTAAAATAATTTGTTTCTGCACATCTATTTTTAATCCTTGTAATTTTCCTTGTAAAATCGTATTTTTTTCATCTAAATAAACCCCAGAACCAATAACCCAATTCCACTGTGGGAAAGGTCGAGTATAGGATATTTTTGCTGTTAATTTTCCATTGGAAAGCTTGGGCCACATATAGTGAACAAATTCTTCAGATTGGCTGGTTCTTATTAATTCTTTGACAATTTCAACTTGATTTTTATCTTTAAGACCAAATTGGTTAATTTCAAATAATGATTTATCTGGATGTGCCAACATATCACCTTGATTATTTAACACAAAAATATAACCTTCCTCACCAAATCTTATTTGATTAACCCATTCTAAAATTTCTTTTTGAATATCTTGTTCTACATTGTCCAAATACTCACCAGTACCTATAATCCAATCTAAAGGTTCAAAATATTTAACAAAGGTATATTTAGGATACATATTTTCATCAGCACCGGGTTTTTTCCAATAGTATTTAAGGAAACCTTCTTTTGATTTTTTAGCGATTTCAATCAATCCTTTAATGATATATAATCCTTTATGATCCTGTACATCAATAGTATTTTTATCTTTAAGTTTGGGACTGG
>JAUCGL010000152.1 GCA_030378105.1 Candidatus Halobeggiatoa sp. HSG11
CTGAACCTATTTCTTATAAATATGGAAAAATAACCAATCTTTTAATAATCGGACAGCTCAAAACTCATACTGAATTTTTTATGTTACGTTATACTTATGGTTACCTTTCTTTTGTCAGGCTGTCAGCATTGAATCCTTTCAGGATAGTTAAAACAACCCCAACGGGGTTCACACTTGAATAGCCATAGGTGAAACCTATGGAATCAAATTAATTAAAATACTCTCTGCGTCAACCATCAGTTATTTAGGAAAGATGTCTAATTAAAACTTGTTAAATATTAATTATAATAGGACTTACGCATTGACAAAATGTTCATTTTATGAATTTGTTAAAATACAAATAGTTACAAAAAAATACACTATTTATATGATTTATATAGCTCTGCCATTTTCGTGAAAACGGGAATCTAGGAATCTTTGAGATCGCTAGATTCCCACTTTCGTGGTAATGACAGTTAATTAATTTATATTGTAATAACTATATGATTTTAATAAAACTCATACTTTATTACATTTGTCAATGCGTAAGTCCTATATAAAGTAATGATAACTTTAAAAAATCTGCTAGGTCTCAAATACCTAGCAGGTTTAAAATTACATATTGTAGGACTACCAAAAAAAATGAATACTTAACGAAATATAGATATTCCGTCCGCATATCATGAAGTCTCTGCAAAATTTCTTAAAATAACAATAATGCGGAACATAGTCATACAAAACAATAACTACTCATCAGTCACACAACCATGTGAAGCATCTTTAACATTTTTGATATACTTATATAAGGTTCCTCTGGTAGCCTTATAAGTTGGTTCAACCCATAAAGAACGACGTTGCTCCATTTCTTCATCACTTATATCTACGTTCAAAATGTTATTCTTAGCATTAATTGTGATAATATCACCATCTTTTACCAAAGCTAATGCCCCACCTTCTTGGGCTTCAGGAACAATATGACCAACGATAAAACCATGCGAACCACCTGAAAATCTACCATCAGTCAATAAAGCCACGTCTTTACCCAAACCTGCCCCAACAATTGCTGAAGTTGGAGTCAACATTTCTGGCATTCCCGGCCCACCTTTTGGCCCTTCATAACGGATAACAACCACATCACCTTTTTCAATCTCTTTCCGCTCCAATGAACTAAGCATATCTTCTTCACAATCATATACTTTAGCTGGACCAGAGAAAACCAAGCCTTCTTTACCAGTTATTTTTGCCACTGCACCACCAGTAGCCAAATTACCTTTTAGAATTTGAATATGGCCAGTTTCCTTAATAGGATTTTCTAACGTATGAATAACCGGCTGACCTTCAGTTAAACCGGGTAAATTCGCCAAATTTTCCGCAATAGTCTTGCCGGTAACTGTCATGCAATTACCGTCTAGCAGACCTTTTTCCAGTAGATATTTCATAACCGCCGGAGTGCCACCAATATTATGCACATCTTCCATAACATATTGGCCACTTGGTTTTAAATCAGCGATAAATGGAACACGGTCGCTAACCTTTTGAAAATCATCAATAGTTAAATCAATATCAACTGCTCTAGCCATCGCAATCAAATGTAGTACTGCATTAGTTGAGCCACCTAAAGCCATAATAATAACCATTGCATTTTCAAAAGCTGCTCTGGTCATGATGTCACGAGGTTTTATATCTTTTTCCAATAAGTTACGAATTGCAACTCCAGCATTAAAACATTCTTCCATTTTACCCGGTTCTTCAGCCGGAATAGAAGAGCTATAAGGCAAACTCATTCCCAAAGCTTCAATCGCAGAAGCCATAGTATTAGCAGTATACATTCCTCCACAAGCACCAGCTCCCGGACAAGCATGTCTTACTATATCGGAACGTTCTTCTTCGTCTATAACTTCGGATAGACATTGGCCATAAGATTGGAAGGCTGACACTATATCTAAAGTATTGTCTTGCTTATCATAACCGGGTTTAATTGTACCACCATAAATCATCAAAGATGGCCGATTAAGCCGTGCCATAGCTATGATGCAACCGGGCATGTTTTTATCACAACCGGGCAAGGAAACATTAGCATCATACCATTGAGCTTCCATGATGGTTTCTACGGAATCAGCAATTATGTCTCTGGATTGCAAGGAATAACTCATTCCAGAGGTTCCCATCGAAATGCCATCACTAACTCCAATAGTGTTAAATCGCATTCCTATCATGCCAGCAGCTCTGACTCCTTCCCGAACTTTGGTTGCCAAATCCATCAAGTGCATATTACAGGTGTTGCCATCATACCAAACACTAGCAATACCGACTTGTGCTTTGTCCATGTCTTCTTCAGTCAAACCAGTGCCATATAGCATAGCCTGTGAAGCACCTTGTGATTTTGGTTGGGTTATTTTAGAACTAAATTTATTGATTGCCACTATGATTCTCCGATATAAATAAATACATCGTATCATACTAACTTTGGTTTATCCAATTGGGATTTTTGATTAAATTTGGCTCTCCTTATCTAAATAGTAATTGCGTGAGAGTTATT
Source organism: Candidatus Halobeggiatoa sp. HSG11 (assembly GCA_030378105.1). GTDB lineage: Bacteria > Pseudomonadota > Gammaproteobacteria > Beggiatoales > Beggiatoaceae > DRQV01. Next base: position 2,519 of record JAUCGL010000152.1, read on the forward strand.
AAATTTGGACAGTCTATATAAATTAATACAGTTTCTGTTAAATCAATATCTTATATGTATAGGACAGTCAGTTAAAATCTAGCCTGTCAAAAAACAGCTTTTATTCTGTCTTAAAATTTCCCATTTTTGATTTTTAAAGTACCATAGGTTTCACACCTATGGCTATTCAAGTTTCACCCCTTCGAGGCACTACCATTAAGTTAAGGGCAACCATAAAGGATTGCCCCTACGTTATGTGAATATTTGTAGGGAAATCCCTTAAGAGAGAATACTGAGGGAGAAAACAAGATTCGATAATTTGAGTTTGTGCTATTATAACGTAGTACCTCCATGTTAATTTGATAGTTTCGGTAAGCATATTTTAATTTATATGAATTGGAATAGCTTTCCAGCATGAAGGCACTTATTTAGTCATTGGAATGTGGAAGATGCCGATTTACCTTAAATAAATAAACAAACTCAATACTTATGGATGATCTCTCTAAATTATTACTTAACAGCGATATAACTAACTTTGCATACGGCGAATGGCTTATCTATTATCAAGAACATTTCTGGTTTAGCATACATATATTTCTACTTGCCATTGTGCTAATAACATTTTTCTATTCTTTTTTCATTTCCGGTTCTTGGCAAAAAATAAGACTTTACAAACGTCCTCAACCTTTTGTTATTGAACTTGCTATTAATAAAATAACCAAACGCTATCATTTTTTTGCTGAAATATTTTTGTTAGTTGGATTGGCCGGAGCTGCTTTGTCAGTGCAAAGTGCTATTACTCCAGATTTTTTTACTACAATAACAAATAATGAATTAGGATTGAAAAATCAAGAGCATATGGCTAATGCAATAAAAAGTGGTCTTGCTTTCAGTGCGGCCGGAATTTTACTAGCAGTATTTTGCTATATTTTAAGAAGCATTGAGTTGATGTTATATAGAGGCGTTTGGTTACGAGAAAAACAACGAGAGCAAAATGAGTTAAATAATTCGATTCGAGATATTTCCAATCTATATTCGTTGTTACAAAATTTCCTTAATAAAGATGGAGAAAATATCATTACTTTATCAATGGTATTGGATGAATTGAAGCATTCCAACCAAAATTCAATAGAGCAATTGTTATCGCATTCGGAAAAAAATATTCAAGGTGTGTTGGAGGTTATCAAAAATTCTCAAACTACCTTTCAAGAACAATTGCAGAAAACCAGTGAATTGCAGAATGAGTTTATTGCTGGTGGCGACAGTATTGCGGCTCGGATGGAAACATTAAATTCTGACATTAAAAATATCCATCAACCGTTCTTAAACAGTTTGGTATCCATAAGCAACGATTTGAAAGAATCACAAGAAATATTTAAGCAAGATTTGGTAGAACAGGTTAAAAAACTTGTCCATACTCATGAAACTTATTTAGACCAAAATACTGAAAATGCTAAGATAATTTTAGATCGTAATTTGGAAAAAACTGCTGCAATTTTAATCCGTTCATGGGAGCAAGAAGTTGAGCAGATTTATAAACGTTTGCGAGTTGAGTTCATCCAAATAAGTGAATTGAAACTTAATATAGATGAACAAGTTCAACAAGTTGTTACTGATTTACATGCTGGAGTTACCAAGATTAATGAGCAAGTTTGTGAAACTGAAAAACTGAAGACTATTATTGTTTGTGATTTCTTGAAAGATATTGGTGAAAATTCCAAAAATTTAGCCGAAGCTTTTGATGAATATACGGAAAAAACTACTAGAGTTGCGGAAATTAATCAAATTAACGTTAAATTAGTTCAAGATGTGATGGATCAAAGTGGTTTAATCATTAAAAAGAGCTTATTTAAGAAAATGTTGACTAAACTAAAAAGGAAATAACATGTTTAACGATGATGCTGAAAGCAATGTTTCTTGGATAGGTTTTTCCGATTTGTTTTTTCACTTATTTATCTTCTTTTTTATAGTTTTCATAGTAGTTAAAATTTCTGCTATGGAAGCAATAAAAAACAATAACTTATATACCGCTCAATTGGAACAGGAGTACAACCAAGAAATAGATTATTTAAATATTCAAATCAAAGCTTTGGAAGCAAAATTAGCAGCTTGTATGGAAAAAGTTGCTATATGTGAATTTAGTACCCAACAGATGAGTGATGACAAAACTGAATTACAGTTACAAATCAAAATATTAGAAACTAAATTACAAAGTTGTCAATCAAATTTACAAGAATGTCAAATTTCACTTAATGCGTATCAAGAAGATAATAAAAAGTTAAAGTATAGATTAAGAAAATACAAAAATTTAGTTAAATACGAAGGTTATGGGCCAGATACTTCCAAAGTTGAAACTAATAAAATTGAGTTATTTCAACAAATTGCTATGAATTATAATTTTGTTGCTACGGAAGATGAACGTTGTATTCCAATTTTAGAAGATGACAGCCTTTGTGTGGAAGATACAACTTTGCAGGAGCAGACGATAAGTTTTGGAAGCAGTGTTTTGTTCACTTCTGGACGAGCTAAATTAAAGGTTCGTGGTAGAGATATATTGACTACCGTTGGCAATGTGATAAGGAATAAGTTACCAGTTATTCAAGAAATTCAGATTCAAGGTCATGCCGATACCACCGCTCCAAGACAATATGACATAGATTCACAACAGAGCCAGAAATATAATTTAAAATTAGCTTCTGAACGAGCGTTAGAAGTATTTTTATTTTTAAAAGAACAGCTCGCTATCAATCCCGCCGAGGTTTTAATGTCCGCAACTTCATTTGGTAGCTATAAACCAGTTACGAGAACCGCAGAGGATAAATATACTTGGGAAAGAATAAGATTGGAAAATGATGATGATGACAAAAAACAGCTTAACCGTAGAATTGAGATAGTGTTAACTTATAGACGATAATTGGCATCCTTTATATCAATATCAAAGTAGTTTGTATTTTTGGGTTGGGTGTGGCCGAAATATAATGTATAACAAATTCTTTGGCCATAAATTTTAGGATAAGAATCACTCTTAAATTAAGGGCAACCATAAAGGATTTTGCCCCTACATAATATTGTGATTTGCAGGAGTTATTTTCTTGTGGTTACCCGAAAGGGTTGAATGTGAATAGCCACCGATGAAATCGGTGGAATAATTAGTCTCAAAGTAACAATTCTATGGTAATTTACATGATAAAAGTATATAATAAAAACAGTATATTGTAACTAATGGAAATGTAGGAATAAAATTATGAAACTTAGGAATACAGTTAAAAAAATTGTTGCTATATCAGCATTTTTAACTTTAACAACTAGCTGTTTTGCGGAGCAAGTAGAGTTTGCTGTACTCGGAGATATGCCTTATCGTACTCATGAAAATGTTAGTTTAACCGGGCCAGATGGTGAAATATTTTCTGCTATTAAGGCTTTAAATCCACCTGTTTTAGTTCATTATGGTGATTTTAAAGCTGGTGGTGAAAGCTGTACTGATGACTTAATAACCACTTACAAAAACCAGATAGCCAATTTAAATCCCGGTCGGACAGTTTATACTCCAGGCGACAATGATTGGACAGATTGCGATAGACCATCTATGTCAGTTCAATTTGATGAAATGGAACGATTAGAACTAATACGTAACTTGTTTTTCGGGACAACTGGGTTAGAAATGAGCAAAGATATTCCAGGTTTAGTTAGACAAGAAAATTTTCCAGAAAATGCTATTTGGAAGCTGGATAATTTAGTTATGGGAACTTTACATATAGTTGGAACTAATAATGGAAGAGAAGAAATTCTTAAAAGTGATGTTAATAAAACCCTAGATGCAGTTGATAGCCGAGATACTGCTAATGAGATTTGGTTACAAAAAATGTTTTCAGATGCACAGTCAGCAGCAGGTTTAGTTGTTTTATTTCAGTCTGATATTTACGAACCGGGAGCGGATAAAAAACCGGCTTGTACTAAGGAAAATCGGGTAGATTGCGATGGATATAAGAATATTCGTGATGCAATTGCAAAAATGGCGGCTGAATATAAAAAACCGGTTTTAGCTGTTCATGGCGATACTAATGCTTATTGCTTTAACCAACAATCAGAAACAATTTCCAACCTGTGGCATTTAAACGGTCCCGGAGATTATAAAGTTATTGATGCCGCTAAGATAACTTTTGATGCAAAAAATTCTGCTAAACCTTTTGAAGTGGTAGGATTATTAGACCCAAAAGCTCCACCTGAAATTTGTGATTATAGTCGATAAATTGTTGTCTATCTCGTTCCCAACGTCTCGTTGGGAATGCCTACCATACAGCTCTTGCGGTATTCATTAATCTTTCCACATAACTTCAATTATTCATTGCAGATTCAATTAATTCCAAAATTGCTTCATCATCAAATTCCTTAGCATATCTATCTATTTTTTGTACAAATAACATATATTTATTATCAATCTCAAGTAGTTGTTTAGCTTTATCTTGAACTCGTTTTAAATCACCGAACATTGTCAATTCATGTAATGCTTGTAAATCTGTTAATGATGGTGCAATTAGTTTATCTGTTTTTATCACTTTAGTTATTTTGGGTTGCACAAATTTTTTTTCTGCTAATACCTGAAAAGCTATTTCAAACCAAAAAGTTGAACCTTTGCCAAATTCACTAGAAACTTTTAACTCACTGCCCATAAGATTAACTAGTTTATTGGTGATAGACAAACCCAAACCGGTTCCTTCTAAATGTTTCTTTTTATCACCCACCTGTTCAAAAGGGTAAAAGATTATTTTAGCCTGTTCAGGAGTCATACCGACACCGGTATCTTGAACTTCAAATCGAATAAGATTTTGTTTTGTAGCGTGTTTTTTTATTCTTAATGCAACATATCCTTCATTGGTAAATTTAATCGCATTACCTAATAAATTAAGCAAAATTTGCCGCAAACGTTTTTCATCGGCTTCAACTTTCAGAGGTAAATCTTCCGAAGCCTCAAAAATAAATTTTAGTTTTTTATCAGTAATTTTTATAATATTTGATACATCATTAAGCAAATTATGTAAATTGGTAGTTGCTAAATAAAGTTCCAATTTTCCAGCTTCAATTTTAGCTATATCTAAAACGTCATTTATAACTGCAAGTAAATGATTGCCACTTTTATGAATAATATTTAAACCATTTAATTGCCCATTAGTTAAGTTGTTTCCATGCTTAAGAATTTGCACATAACCTAAAATTCCATTGAGAGGAGTTCGCAACTCATGGCTCATACTAGCTAAAAAAGCACTTTTAGTTTGATTAGCGACTTCAGCTTTTTCTTTAGCTATTTGAAGTTCATTTTCTATTTGTTTACGTCTGGTTATATCTTGCAGAAAACCAACCATCTTAATTATATTATCTTTTTTATCATAATAACTTCTACCATTTGCTTCAATATGACAGATTGAGCCATCTTTTTTTATTAATCGGTATTCATAAGAAAAATTCTCTTTATTAAGAATAATTTCTGCCAACATTTTTTCCTGATATTCTCTATCATCTGGATGAATATGAGCCATAAAAAATTCTACATTAGCTTCAATTTCGCCCGGTTCATAACCAAGCAAACGAAACATTTGCTCTGACCATTTAACTGTCATTTTATCGGGATAAAATTCCCAGCTACCTAACTGAGCCATTTGTTGAGCATCTTTTAAACCTTGTTCACTTTTTGCTAATGCTTCTTCAACCTGTTTACGTTCGGTGATGTCCTGCGTAATACCTGTTAAAAATACTGTCTCCCCATTTTCATTTCTGATAGCCTTACCAATCACATGTACCCATTTCTGAGTCCCATTCTTTAAAATTAAACGATGTTCAATATTCCATGGCGTACCATACTCAATTCCTTTTTGGATATGAGATATATCATATTCTCTATCATCAGGATGAACAGTTTTAATACATAAATCCAAAGTTACTTCATTATGATTGAGTCCAAATATATTGAAAAATTCATCAGAGCCAGTAACTTTATTGGTGGTTATATCCAACTTCCAAGAACCCACATGTGCTAATGTTTGAGCTTTTTTAAGATTATGTTCACTTTCTTTTAGAGCATCTTCTGCTTGCTTGCGTTCAGTGATGTCAAGAAAAATAACAATGCCTGCAAAAATTTCATTTTTATCATCAAATATAGGAGCAGCATTGGCCAATACAATTCGATCTTCTTCATCATGTCTTCTAACAATAAATTCTTTGCAGCAAGCCTCTCCATACATTATTGCTCTTGCTAATGGAACTTCATCAATTTTATAGGGGGTTCCGTCAAAATGTAAAATTTGCCAACTTTTGACATATTGCTCAATACCAATTCCATCAACAATTTCTTGCTTAGTTTTTCCGCGTATATTAAGACCAGAATCATTCACATATCTTAATTTGCCATCAGGTGCATCCGCAATTGCAATTCCAGCATGACTTTGATCCATTGCTGCTTGAAGAATAGCTTGAGTTTCCAGAAGTTTTTCTTCAGCCTGTTTTTGTACGGTTATATCAGTTATTGTTCCAACATAACCCAATATTTTTTCGGCTTCCTTTATTGCAGTTGCTTGGCCTATAACCCAGCTTATATTTCCATTAGGAGCTTGGAAACGATATTCTAATTTAAAAGGAATATTTTCCTTTGCACATTTATACCATTCGTTGAAAATTTTATCTTTATCTTCAAAATATAAAGCATCTGTCCAGCCAAATCCCATAGCTTCATTAAAAGTCAGACCTGAAATTTCCATCCATTTTTCATTAACATAAACACAGTTTCCTTCAGTATCTGTTTGAAAAATACCAACTGGAGATATTTCTGCTAATTTGCTATATTTTTCCTCACTTTTTTTGAGTTCCTCAAGAGAAAGAAAAGTTCCTAAACTTTCGCTTATATGTTGCCCAAAGTCACGAAAAAGGTTGAGTTCATTTTTGGTCCATTCTCTTGCATAAGAACATTGATGTATTCCAAATATCCACGGTTTACCTATTTTTGGATATATGGCCATGTTTATTTGTGATTGAACAGAAAATTGTTTGGTAGCTATTGTAGGTGTCTTGTATTCATACATGGGACCAAAAGTAATCGGTCCAGTTACGGATAAACAAGTTTTCATAATCTCGGATATTGTTGAATTTATTGGAATATCAACATTCAAAACATTAGCACCGGGATATTCTGGTTTGGTAACTTCTATTGGCACTCGCCAACTGGAAGTATTTGGATCACAAGGATATAGAAGCCAAGCTCGAGCACTTTTAAATACTGATAATGTCACTTTCATGGCATTATTCATCATTTGAGGCATATCTTGTGCTTCATTAATAGCTTGTCCTAAAGCTGCTAAACTTTGTAAATGATACACATGTTCTTGTAATTGGATATTTTGTATTTCTAATTGTTTACGTAATCTACTAATGGTTAAGTGTTTGTTAACTCGTGCAATTAACTCTTCATGTTGAAATGGTTTGGTGACATAATCAACCGCTCCAATTTCAAATCCCTTAACTTTATCAACAGTATCTGTTTTAGCAGTTATAAAAATAATAGGTATATCTTTTGTGGTTTCATTTTTTTTAAATTGACGACAAGTTTCAAATCCACCCATTTCCGGCATCATTATGTCTAATAAAATAAGATCGGGTTTAATATGCTCAACTCGTTTGAGAGCTGCTTTTCCATTATTAGCAATTAATATTTTAAAATTGGCTTTACACAAATATTCATGCAGTAGAGCTAAGTTATTTGGCTCATCATCAACAATTAAAATTTTATCGACCATTTGTTATTGCTTTTTCAAGCCCTCATTATTTGGATGTTGATAAGTTAAGAAAATTTATTGAAGTTTTAAGCGAAGCATTGATTTATTCTGCATTAAAATAAAAATCTTAACAAGCTATGCTTTGAACTCCAATTGCTTAATTTAATGGCAATGGATCGTTGATGAGATACTTATTGATGTGATAATATGCCAGAAAAAGCAAAAATATAAGTTTCTGAAGATAATAATTTAAATTTATGATTATAAACAAATTATTATCAAAAGTATTATGAAGGGTGTTTTTTATTAAATTAAGATAGTCCTTAACAATATAGTGCTTTATCAGAAAACTTGTTATATTAAAAAGTTAGCAAGTTTAACACCATTTTATTTGGGAACTATCTTTAATTTGAACTTTTACCAAGGGATAGTATTCATTATAGGAGTATTATTCATCATAGTTCCCATCCGTCCCATAGTTGGCCCCATACTATGAGTCATAACGCTAAGGGTATTATTGATTAATCGAAGCTCTCCTTGAAGAACACGAGAAATTTCTGATCTATTAAATAAACCACTCCCATCACTTACATTTAGTCTACTTCTTAAAGAATCAGAATCCAACTTTAATCTATGAATTAACACTAAAGCATCAACTAAAACGTCTCCCATACCAACACCAGCAGTATTTTTATCAGATGTTTCTTGTTTCAATTTATTATCAAGTTGTTCAAACCTATCACTGATTTTTTTACCATAATTTTGCAAATTGCTTAATAGTGGTTCTCTGGTTAAATGTTCAACCTTTGAACTTAAAATGGCTGCGTTATGTATCAATGTGTTCATATTTTTAAAAAAAGACACTATATGCTGTTTATCCAACAATTCTGCTGGTTCTGCTACATCGCTTTTCTTAAAAAAACTGATAATGTATCTTTCTATAGAAGCAGTATCTTCAACTATAGTACCCATATCATTAAAGGCATCAGTTATACCAGCATGAACTTTAGTTGTCATATTAAAACCAATAAAAAATACCAACATAGTTAGACATAAAAAAGCAACTGCAAACCAACGAAAAGATTTTTCAATGGATATATAACGACTTTCATTTTTTTCTACCATCATCGCTAAGGCACTAACAGTTTCAGTTAGTTGAAGGATGGATTTATCAGAATCAGACATAAATTTTCCTTTAATTAAGTTATTTTCATAAATATATTCAAGAATATCTCTTATTCATATATGTTCGGAATATATTTAA
>JAUCGL010000153.1 GCA_030378105.1 Candidatus Halobeggiatoa sp. HSG11
GATAGGCTTTCTTTTAATTTTTCCATTATTTTTTCTTGCTTATTTAAATATCTTGTTATATTATCTCATTATTTATCTTATTTATATAATAAAATTCTCTCTTTTTATGAGTTTTGCAAGAGGCTCTTATAAATATAATAAAACATGAATTATATTAAAATCATATGTTTATAAAATATAAATTAATTAACTGTTTTCCCACGAAAGTGGAAATCCAGCGTTCTAAAAAAAGTCATAGATTCCAGTTTTCATGGGAATGACAGAATTCTATAAATATAGTTTATATATAAATTAATAATTGATGTTATTTTTTGTAACTATTTGTAGTTTAACAAATTCATAAAATAAACATTTTGTCAATGCGTAAGTTACTAGATACATAACTTTAGTTCTTAATTCATATCATTATTTGTAGGTAATCAAGCTAAATTATTTAAATTCGGTGCTTATGATATTCCACCATGCTATTTAACTTAAATACACATTAAAAACATGTTAATATCAATACATATACCAAAAACTGGTGGAACTTCATTTCGTACTCTTTTGGAAGAACATTTTAAGGACAAATTATTACTTGATTACACTGATCGTCCCATGAAAAATGGCAATTTAGTACGTAATATAAGTGCATTAGGCGGAATATTTAAAACAAAAAGGACAGAAAAATATGACTGTATTCATGGACATTTTCTTCCTATTAAATATCGTAGTTTAAAAGATAAGTCTTTAGCTATATGGTTAAGAGACCCAGTTGAAAGAGCTTTATCTAGATATTATCATTGGAAAAGACATTTTAGCCAAAATGATTTTCAATTTAAAAAATATATAAAGGATCCAAATATTTCTCTTGAAAAATTCTGTGGCATAAAACATTATCAAAATTTGTATTCAAAATATCTCTGGGGAATGAAACTAACAGATTTTCAATTTATTGGTATTACAGAAAATTATGAAAATAGTATCAACATATTTAAACGTATGTACAATATTGAAAATTCTACTAATTTGACAACTGTTAATGTTAACCCAGAAAAGCATTCTGTAAAATATGATATAGATGATAAATTAAGAAATCTTATAATTAAACAAAACTTAGACGATTATAAAATTTATGAACAGGCTTTGATTGTAAACAAGTATTTAGAAAATAAATATATCATCGGCAATTCCTGTCCAAAATAAGTAATTGCTTAAAATTATCCGATTATATAATGAATGAGTTTCGCAGAAATTTCATGATGTCCACGTAATATCCATATTCCGTGAACTAATCAATTTTTCAGCAAAACAGCTATTATTTGCCCTGACACGTCCGATTTTATCAAGCGACTCTCCCATAACGTAAAAGGTGAGTTTGTTCAAAAATTTAAGAACTCTCATGCAAATCGCAGACTAATCGACTTTGCCTTTCCATGTCTTGCGGCAAATGAACTGATCAATTGCCATAATAAGGTTTATTTTGAGATGATGATTAAACACCGTGTGTCATTGGTTTAACTTGCTTTTACAAATTTTTTAATGTATATTCTTCAATAGTTCGGACAGTTTGTGAAAACTTAACATATTGTAGGACTACCTGCAATTGTAATACAAATTTTATTGTTTTTTATTCATCCCAATCTATAATTTATTTAATGAAAATACAAGGTTTTACTCTAATAGAAATAATGGTTGTAGTAGTTATTTTAGGAATTTTAGCTGCTTTGGTTGTACCCAAAATAATGAGTAACCCGGATAAAGCACGTTTGGTTAAAGTTGAACAAGATATTCGTGCCATCGGAACAGCATTAAAATTATATAAATTAGATAATTATATCTATCCAACTACTGATCAAGGTTTAGAAGCATTAGTTACTAAAACTAATATTCCTCCTGAACCAAGACAATGGAAGCAAGGCGGATATTTAAATAGTATACCGATTGATCCTTGGGGCTTTCCTTATAATTATTTAAGCCCGGGCATACACGAAGAATTTGATATTTATTCTTTTGGAGCTGATGGCCAACCAGATGGTGTAGATGTTAATGCAGATATTGGTAATTGGCAATTGAAGTGACAAAGAAAAGATGGTATCCCTCTCCAGTGAATCCTAGCACCTTAAGAACCACTTGGTTCAGGTGGGAACCTCGGAAAACTATCTTAGGCTTCCTACTGACTAGCAGAACTATCCTACTGACTAGCAGAACTAGGTAGGCTTGCTCACGATAATCTTACAACTCAGTTCCTATGTTTATAGATTAGGTTCAAAAGTTTTTGACTCGCTTAAAGAGAGATACCGGAATACATTTTACCCTGAAAGCTTAGATAAAGCAAGAGTTAATTTTTTTTCCAAATTTATTATTTCTTCATTATAATGTTGTTGGCTGTCCTGATAACGTAAATATTCGTGAATAATATTTAATGCACTTATAACCACTATCCGTTCAGTGCTACCAACTTTACCGCTTTCACGTACTTTTTGTACTTTTTCTTTAAGGAACTGTACTGAAGCTAATAAAGTATCTTGTTCTCCTTCTGGGCAGGCAATAACATAATCTTTAGCTAAAATATGTAAATTAACTGGTACTGACTTTCTCATAAACTAATTTCCATAGATTTAAGTCTAGCAATCATGTCTTCAATCCGTGAACATGCCAAAGCATTTTTTTCTAACAAAGTATCTCGTTCAGACATTAATTCAGCTCGGTTTTGACGTAGAGTTTTATTTTCTGCGACCAAGTTTTCACTTATTTTAATAAGTTCATCAATTTTTGTTTCTAGCGACTGTAAATTCATTATTGTACAAGATAAATTGTTATAAGTTTTATTACCAATAACATTTAACTATCTTAAATAATATGTGATTTAGACATTTAATAGAATAATAATAATTTAGCCATAAAGATAGTGATTAAGAGTATAGCATATATAACTTGACTATCAAATTTTTAGCTTATTAATTACTAACTACATACATTCATAAAAATACATTCGTGTGAAACCTGCGAGGTTTTGAAAACCTCGTAAGGTTTATAAGTGAAATTATTTATCTGAAAAACATATTATGTAATTACTCACTCCCTTGACAAGGGCGTAAAAATAGTTTCCAATATAAAACATGGAAAAATTACCGATGTTAAATGCTCTATCCCACCTCAAAAAAACAAGCAAAAACTCAAGCAATCCTCCGTCAAAAGGCCAAAAAGCCAATAAGAAGCCACCTGCCAAAAAGAAAACAAGAAAACCACGTACACAAGGAAATAATGGTCGTAGTTTGGACCCAAATCCAAGTCAAACAGTGGTTGCTCGTGCCAAAACTTGTCCCCATTGCGGAGAAACAGTGAATCCACAACATTTGCACGCAACATATGACAAAATAGAAATTCCACCAGTACAACCGATAGTTACCAGAGTTGAACAATATGGTGGACATTGTCCTCACTGTCATAAAAATTATGTGAGTCCAGTTCCAGCTGATGTAGGAGCCGGGAGCACCTTTTGGTAGCAGTGTGGAAGCAATAGCAACGTATCAACGTTATGCTCATTCCATAAGTTATAACAGATTATCAAGTATGTTTTACGGAAATATAACCACATTGATATAAGTGAAGGTGGACTTGCCAACTTATTCAAACGAGTGAAAAATCGTTTGGACCCAGAAGTTGAAAAAATCCGTTAGTTGTCTTCGCATAAGTCGTAGAATTGGTTGTGATGAGACTTCAGCAAGAGTTAACGGAAAAAACGAATGGGAATGGGTATTTCAAAATAAAGATGTTTGTTTTCATATTATTCGTCCAAAGTCGTGGTCAAAAAGTTATTGAAGAAGTTATGGATGGTCACAAACCTGAAATTTGGGTGTCCGACTTGTATAGTTTTCAAACAAATCATCGTAACATCTCATTATCCGCAGGTAAATCAAAAAAAAGTATATAATAGTAATTATGAAAACGCCAAAACCATCACAGCCAAAAATAAGCGACAATGGGTAGTCCTATAGAAAGTAGTGATAGCTTCAAAAAACCTACTAGGTTTCAAAAAACTAGTAGGTTTAACACTACATATTACAGGACTACCCGACAATGAACGCAGCCCAGCATTAGACAAACTACTGGAAATAATAGCATGGCAAAATGTGAAAATAGAAGAACTAGAAAATCTGATACTGATTCACGATACAAAAATAATAAAACCAGATAATATCCCAGAAGGTAGCAAATTCAAGAAGTATACTGATATTGTTGTGCAAGATTTAATTATTGAAGTAAATAATATCTGTTATCGTCTAGCACAATACGAAACACCAAATGGTCAATACATAACAGGCCAACTTCCCGAAGGGATTCGTGATAATCATTGGGGAAAAGACCTACAAAGTTTCATCCTATACCAATACCATCATCAACATGTGACTCAACCTATTGGAACAGTTACACGATTTAAATATTGATATATCCAGCGGTCAATTGAGCAATTTATTAACCAAAAAGCAAGACATATTTCATGACGAGAAGAACGAAATTTTAAGTGTAGGTGTGGCAGTGTCTCAAGTCTTGCATACCGATGATACAGGAGCACGTCATGCTGGCAAAAATGGTTATTGTACTCATATAGGAAATGAGCTATTTGCATGGTTTGAAAGTACAGAATCCAAAAGCCGAATTAACTTTCTATCCTGCTTGAGTCAAGGCATTGAACAACGTTATGTACTTAATGAAGGAGCCTTGGAATATATTGAACGACAAAAATTTCCCAAATCTATTCTAGCCAATTTAAATACCAATAATATTGATATTAATGAGCAAAAGGCTTGGGAAAAATGGCTAACAGAACAAGGCATAAAACGTCCTCGTCACCGAAAAATATTAACAGAAGGAGCTCTTATTGGAGGGCTTGTAAGCCCAAGAAGGAATTTCCAGCGAACTTGTTATTATGAGTGATGATGCAGGTCAGTTTTACTGTTTTTGACCATGTTCTGTGTTGGATTCATGCTGAACGGATTATCAATCGTCTAATTCCACTCAATGAAAATCATGAAAAAGCTGTTAATTGGGTTCGAGAACAAATTTGGCAAATTTATGCTGACATCAAGTGCTATAAAACTCATCAAGAACATGGATTGAAAGAAGAAATACAAGCCAGATTTGAAGAGCTTTGTCACACTGAAACTTGTTATGAAAGTCTTAATCAAGCACTTAAGAGATTAGGAAAAAATCAGCATGAATTATTGAGAGTCTTGGAAAAGCCTTGGATTCCAGTAACACAATTACTCTCAGTGAACGAGATATTCGAGACTATGTTAAAAAGCGAAAAATCAGCGGCAGTACTCGTAGTGAGGATGGGCGAAAATGCCGAGATACCTTTGCCAGCTTGAAAAAAACTTGTCGAAAACATGGCATATCATTTTGGCATTATCTTCAAGATCGAATATCTGGAACTGCACAAATCCCTCCTTTACCTGAACTGATTCTTCAGGCTTCTACCTGTGGATAATTAGAAGTTACGTTTTTAGGAGTTTTTAGTGAAGGTAATTTATTTTACCAACTCAGAAATACTTGGATTTTTTCCAAAATATGTATTTTTTCTTGTCAAACTATTTTTAGTTTTTTTAACTATTTAGCTTGACAAGTAACAGAGTATCTACTAAATCGTAATTTTATACGGCTTACGAGCTTCTTGACAATGCGTTACCAAATTGGAACTTTGGGAACGATAGCGAAGAAAACTATAAATCACTTATTATCCATAACTTTCTGCTTTTATACAAATTTTAATGCAGTCGTCCTGAATAGATAACCAATAATCATTGTTTATTATTATCAATAATTGTATAATAAAATATTAAGGGCCGGCGTAGCTCAGTTGGTAGAGCAACCGATTCGTAATCGGTAGGTCGGACGTTCGACTCGTCTCGCCGGCATATTTAACAATTCATAAATTCTTATAACTGACTATGTTTTCGTAATAAATATAAGAAAAAAGGAGCTCCAAATACAGCAGTCAAAATTCCTAAACGTATTTCAGTTGGACTGTTAATAGTACGTGCCAGCAAATCAACTATAATTAAAAAAATAGCCCCAATAATTGCACTTAACGGAATTAAATAACGATGTTTTGGACCGACAAACAAACGGACAATATGCGGAATTATTAAACCAACAAATCCCACCACTCCACTAACAGCAACCGCAGTTCCGGTAAGTAATGCCGTGCTTAATAAAATTATTCGCTGAACTCGTTCTACCTCAACCCCTAAAGAATAAGCAGTTTCTTGTCCTATAAGCAATATATCCAATTCCCGAGTATAAACCATTGCCAAAATTATACCAGTTAAAATTCCGGGCAAGGTTATCCAAACATGCGACCAAGTTCGATTATCTAACCCGCCCATAAGCCAAAATACTATTTCACGAGCTATATCATGTTCGACCCAAACAACCGTTATGATAAGAGAAGTCATAGCTGCTATTAAAGCATTAAGAGCAATTCCGGCTAATAATAGGGTTGCTACAGGAGTGTTGCCATTTTTAGTGGCCAACATATACACAGTGAATAATGCCAATAAGGCTCCACCAGAAGCAAATATAGGAATATAAAACATAGAATAACTAGCTAAACCAGAAGCTAAAGCAATCACTGCTCCCAATGCTCCCCCAGAACTAGTTCCAACAATGCCAGGAGATGCAAGTGGATTTTGAAATAACCCCTGCATTTGAACTCCAGCTATTGCTAATGAGGCTCCCACAAGAGCAGCGACTAAAACTCGTGGTACTCTGATTGACCAAATGATTATCTGTTGAGTTTCAGTTATGTCACTTGTATCTAACCAAGGTATAATTTTCGCAATTAAAATACGTAATACAATATCTAACGGAATATCAATGCTACCAATAGATATTCCAATGATACTTGTTACAATTAATAATAAAAGATAGCGAATCATGAAATATATCAAAACTTATGGTATATAGCAATTCTTAATTATGAATGCTTAATTATTAATTAAAATCTATAAAAATATCAGATTCTTGCTTAATATAACTGCGGTCTATCCAATTGAGAAATGCTATACATGTAAATTAACGAAATTTTGATACCAGAAAACCAATCAAATAGCCCGAATCTTCTCAACCTGAGCTTCTAATTGCTGCAAAGAAGCTGTCATTTCCGTAACTAATTGCTGTTCTTTTTCCACAATCTTAGCTGGAGCTTTAGCGGTAAAATTAGGATTTGCTAACTTAGCAGTACGTTTGGATACTTCTTTCTTTAACTTATCCATTTCCTTACCCAACCGCTTCAACTCAGCATCTTTATCAATCAGACCAGCCAATGGAATCAAAATTTGCATATCTCCAACCAACGCCATTGCTGATTCTGGAGCTTCTCCTTCTATCCATTCAACTGTTGCTAATCTAGCTAATTGAATAATAATATCAGCATTTTCTTGCCATTTCTGTCTATCTTCAGCAGCACCATTTTTTAACAATATTGGCAACTGTTTACTTGGAGCAATATCCATTTCCGCCCGAATCCGCCGTATTCCCAAAATAAACTGTTTAACCCAAGCTATTTCCTGATCAACTTGAGTATCTATTTTATCAGCCTGAGTTTCCGGATACGCTTGCAACATAATAGTTTCACCAGTTTTACCAGCCAACGGTGCAACTTTTTGCCATAGTTCTTCAGTGATAAATGGAATAATTGGATGCAACATTCGTAATAAGCTTTCCAATACCCTAACCAAAGTTTGTCGAGTTCCACGCTGTAATTCTGGACTATCAGCTTGCAACATCGGTTTAGAAAATTCTAAATACCAATCACAATACTCATTCCAAGTAAATTCATACAAAGTATTAGCAGCTAAATCAAACCGATAAGTATCTATATGTTGCTGCACTTGCTGTTCTACTTGTTGCAAAGCTGAAATGATCCACTTATCCGCCAAAGACAGCTTTACCTTATCATTTGCATTTAAACCAGTGTCTTTATCTTCAGTGTTCATCAACACATAACGAGTTGCATTCCACAGCTTATTACAAAAATTTCGATAGCCTTCAATCCGTCCCAAATCAAACCGAATATCCCGCCCAGTCGAAGCCAAAGCAGCGAAGGTGAAACGCAAGGCATCCGTACCAAAAGCCGGAATTCCATCTGGATATTGCTTTAAAGTAGATTTCTTAATCTTCGGAGCCATTTCTGGTTGCATCAAACCAGTGGTACGTTTTTTCAGTAAGCTGTCCAAATCAATTCCATTAATTAAATCCAGTGGATCAAGTACGTTACCTTTGGACTTAGACATTTTTTGGCCATCAGCATCCCGAATCAAGCCATGAATATATACCTCTTTAAATGGCACATCATCCATAAACTTCATACCCATCATAATCATCCGAGCTACCCAGAAGAAAATTATGTCAAAGCCAGTTACCAATACGCTGGTGGGATAGAAAGTCTTCAATCTGTCAGTTTGTTCAGGCCAACCTAAAGTTGAAAATGGCCATAAAGCTGAGGAAAACCAAGTATCTAACACATCATCATCTTGTCGCAGAACTACATCAGCAGCAATTTTATATTTTTCCCGAACTTGTGCTTCAGAGTAACCAACATAAACTTTGCCATCTTCATCATACCAAGCTGGAATCCGATGTCCCCACCAAATTTGCCGACTGATACACCAATCCTGAATATTCCGCATCCATTCAAAATAAGTCTTTTTCCAATTATCTGGCACAAATTTAATTCTTCCATCTTCCACCGCTTCAATTGCTGGCTGGGCTAACGGTGCAATCTTAACATACCATTGGTCGGTCAAAAATGGTTCAATAACTGAATGAGAACGATCTCCACGAGGAATCATTAATTTATGTGGTTGAATATCAACTAACAATTCTGCTGCTTTCAAATCTTCCACAATCTGCTTCCGAGCTACAAACCGATCCATACCTTGATATTTAGCTGGAGAATCTTCATTAATCTTGGCATCAATGGTAAAGATATTTAACATAGGCAAATCATGCCGTTTTCCAACTTCATAGTCATTAAAATCATGAGCTGGAGTAATCTTTACACAACCAGAACCAAATTCTGGATCAACATATTCATCAGCAATAACTGGAATTGTACGGTCGGTCAAAGGTAATTTAAGTTGCTTACCAACCAAATCTTTATAACGTTCATCATCTGGATGTACCGCTACTGCCGCATCACCAAGCATAGTTTCTGGCCGAGTAGTTGCAACGATTACCGAACCTTCTCCTTCAGCAAATGGATAGCGTAAATGCCACATTGAACCATTTTCTTCTTGGGAAATAACTTCTAAATCTGACACCGCAGTATGCAGCACTGGGTCCCAATTTACTAGACGTTTACCACGATAAATTAAATCTTCTTCATACAATTTAACAAATACTTCTTGTACAGCAGCAGATAAACCATCATCCATAGTGAACCGTTCATGTTTCCAGTCTAACGAAGCTCCCATTTCTCGCAATTGCTTGGTTATATGACCACCAGATTGAGCTTTCCAATCCCACACTCGTTCGATGAAAGCATCTCGGCCTAAATCATGGCGGGTTTTATTTTCTTGAGCAAGTTGTCGTTCTACCACCATTTGGGTTGCGATTCCAGCATGGTCAGTACCAGCTTGCCAAAGAGTTGTTTTACCTTGCATTCGATTGTAACGGATTAAAATATCCATCAAAGTGTCTTGAAAGGCATGTCCCATATGTAAAGTACCAGTTACATTGGGTGGTGGAATCATAATGCAATAAGATTCATCTGCTGGTTGAGGAGTAAAGTAGCCTTTATCTTCCCAAGTTTGATACCAACGTTGTTCGATTGTTTGAGGATTGTATTTTGTTTCCATTTGGTGGTTATTATTTGAAGTTAATACTAAAAAATAGATTTAAGTTTGAATTATAGCATAAAACTATATCTTTCTTGTCAGAATCAGGATTTACCGGATAAAAGCAATAAATCTTAAATAATTACCTTGATTATAACATTTTAGTTTTTTTAGGTTTTAATTCAGAAAATACTTTTATCCTGTAAATCCTGATTCTGACAAGGTAAGTACAACGAATTGGCGAAATAAACGAATACAACATAACCGTCTTTAATTCGATTATTTCGTGAATTCGCTGTACTAACCATCCTGATTCTGACAATTAAACAAACTACTGCCAACCTCCAAAAAAGCAGTAATAAATTAGGAATATTCATGTAGGGTCAGTGCAACGAAATGAAATCGACCAAACATAAAAGTACAATTAGTAATTTATGTATTTGTTTATGTCATAATGGTCGGTTTCACGTTGTTACACCGACTCTACACGGCTCGCAGTGTTTGATTTGTGTATAACGATGAGATAGGTCGGTGGGAGCAAGATTAACTTAAGAAATAAGGTGCATGACATTATCGTTTATGCACTCTATCAAATAACAATTGATTAATCAGATATATACGACTTACGAGTTAAAAATTATTTATATATTCCACCACGACTATCTGCATTAACAAAATATATAACCATTTTTTCGTCAATTATTTCATATAAAAATCTATATTTTCCAATTCTTAATCTGTAGCATGAGTTATTTTTTAAGTTTTTTATATCAAGGTTGTTGTGAAATGGATTTTCTGCAAGTAATTTTACTTGTATTTGAAATTTTTCAAAGATATTGGAATCACATTTTATAAAAAATTTCTTGACACGCTTACTAGTACTCCATCAACCTTGTATTGATGGATAAAGTGATTTAAGTTTTATCCGAGCATCTTCAGTGGAAAAACGCCAGTTAACACAAACAGTATCTTGGTTCCGTTTCTTTTCCCATAGCTCTATTTCTGATCGCAAAATTTCTTGCTCTGGGATTCGTCGATTAAAACATTGACGACTTTACAACGCCGATTTCTATTTCTGCCATATTAAGCCAACTGCCATGTTTTGGCGTGTGATGAATTTCCAAACGTTCTGCAATTCGTCTGGCTTCTTCTGGTTCAAATGTGCTATACAGTGAACCAAGTGTTATGTGTATTAAGATTGTCCATGACCAATATGACTTTTTTATCTGGATAGTGTTTATCAACCTACATTCTTCATTAAATGTGCCCAATCTATCTTGGTGTGCCTGTCTGTGACCTCAACATGTCGCCACCCTTCCAGTGGTGCAGACAGCATAAATAGATTGCTCACACCATTGCGTTCGTATTCATAATCATATTTCTCAACACTGTCTTTCTTTTGAGGTAATGGGGTTCGAGTTTCTTTCACATGTTGTTTGCTGGTTTCATCCATACAAACCAACACTTCATCTTTTTTGTAGTCTCGATGATATACTTCCAACACGTCTTCCATTGCACAAACAAAATCTGCGTTTTCTTTGGGTGGAATGACCCAACATTCGTTCTGCCAAGGTTTTAATTCGTTTTTTTTAATGTCTGTCGAACACATTCAGTAGATATTGAATCAACAATATTACATTCAACCAATCTATCTGCAAGCAATCTCAGTGTCCAATCA
>JAUCGL010000154.1 GCA_030378105.1 Candidatus Halobeggiatoa sp. HSG11
TATCTTTCAATATCAACATTTACATTAAAGCTTGAATATTCAATGCGTTGTTGCGAATTAAATAATTCTGGCATACCCAAGGTAGAGTCACTTATTTGACTTGTTTGAAAGAAAGCTATTTTATTCATTTTCCAACCACCTATAGCAAAAAAATGATTGTTTTTTAATAAATTTTTTATACTTTTCATGCCTTGCATATCAACTACGTAAATAAGTTTATCCTTAGTAAGCTCTTTATGCTGTAATTGTAAATCTAATACTTGTTTGTCTAAAGGATAGTCATGAAAATCAAAATCACTTTTAAATTGAGTTTTAATGCGATACGTTTTTGTAGTAGTTTCGTCAATTTCTGATTGTTTTTCAACAAATAAATGTTTTTTACTTAAATCATGACTTGGATTAAAAATATTAGAAAAATTTATTTTGGCAAAATTCGTTTCACCCTCTTGCTTAAATCGGAACCAAAGATAAAAATCTGCTGTATAAGTTGAATTTGAGGAATCAAGAGCACTGATACTGTTAAAATCAACTCCAACGTAAACAACATTTGCTTTAGTCATAAATTTACCGTTTACTTGAATTGTTTTATCTTCTAAAATATCAAGTAACAGATTATCTACATTGCGTAAATTAGTTAAAGGTTGGTACTGTTCCAATGTAACTATTGGTTTACCTTTATTATAAACTGCGACTGGTATAAGCTTAATAGTATCCCCTTTTCTATCAAAATAAATTTCACCAGCAACTCCTTCAACGGCATCAATTATTTTAGATATACCAGCTAAATTATTTTTAATTTGTTTACGTTTTTCTTTGACAGTTGTATTTTCTATTTCTATGATTTTTTTAACAGCATCAACAGCAACCATAGTTGCATCATAATACAATGCAGAAGTTATCATAGATTCTGTAGAATAACCAAGCTTAAGAAATTCATGTTTAAAATCTTGAGCTCGTTTACCAGCAATATCAACCAAAAATGGTGAAGCTATGTGAATTCCATCAGTGTAATAGCCTGGATAATTTTTTTCTTGTGGATAGTTCTTTTTTAGGGTTTGCATAAAATAGCTGCTTGCCAGTGAATCTGGTCCGATAACTGGGATTTTATTTTCTAGTTGTCGCAAACCAGTAATAATTTTAACTGCGTTATTTGAACCGGTGGCTAAAAACAACATACCTGGTTTTTCTTCTGTTTCTAAAAATTCCAGCATTTTATTAAAATTATCAGAAAAACTTGAATCATCTGAATTACTAAAAGACCATTGTTGCTTAATATTCAATCTGATACGATTTGCTGTTTTAGCAAATGCGGTGGCGAGAGTTTTGCCATAAACACCATCATCAGAGAAAATATATGCCTTGTCATGTTTGAGAGCTTTTTTCGTATAGTTAGCCAACAAAGCACTCTGATCACTATTATTGAAAATAACTCGAAAATACCAATCATTATTTTTAGTGATTTCATCAGCAGTAGCACTACCAGTTATTGCTGGAATACCATGCTGTTGATAAATTTTACCAGCAGCATAAGAAGTACTACTGCTATAATGGCCAATTACCGCAATAGCTTTACTATCAACAATTTTTAACGCTTGCTCTTTGGCTGACTCAACTTGACCGTTATCATCGAAGGTCAGCAATTTAAATTTTTTACCGCCAATTCCTCCTTGTCGGTTTATTTGGTCCAGATACATTTTTGCACCTTGTTGCATTGCCTCCCCATTACTATTTTGCATTGGACCAACCAAAGCTATATATAATGTGTTGTCGGAGCGAAATTTTTCTTTTCCAATCACAACTCCAAATATAGTAGCTACAACTAAAATCAATATTCCAAAGTTTACTTTATTCACTATAAATTTCCTTAATCTAATTTTCCAATGACCAATTAATGACATGCTGACCACCAAAGGCCATATTATACCAACCTTTAACTCGATGTTTTATCAAAAACTTAACATTATCAAAATATAATGGCATAACTACAGCAGCA
This sequence comes from Candidatus Halobeggiatoa sp. HSG11, assembly GCA_030378105.1. Lineage (GTDB taxonomy): Bacteria > Pseudomonadota > Gammaproteobacteria > Beggiatoales > Beggiatoaceae > DRQV01. Next base: position 1,994 of record JAUCGL010000154.1, read on the forward strand.
TCTTTTACTAGAATTTTTTCAACTTGTTGATATAAAAGTTTACGTTCAGCTGAGTCTGAAACCCATTGAGCTTTTTCTATAACTTCAGTTAATTCTTGTCTGAGTTTTTCATCGGTCAACAACCAATTGAAATAACCTTTAGTTGGATGAAAGAGTTTATATAAAAAATCATTTGCATCTGGATAATCAGCACACCAACGTATTCGAAAAATATGTGGTCTTTCTTCTGGTTTACCAAATACAACACCCATATAACGATTAGATGGTAAATCACGCACTTTAATATCAAAATTAAGATAATGTTTTAATAAGGTTTGAATAGCTTTAGAAACTTCTCGATCATCTGTTTCTCCAGTACTACGCATCAGTGTTATTTCTGGAAAATCTTTACCGTCAGGATAACCTGCTTGTTGTAAAAAATTTTGAGCTTGTTCCGGATTAAACTGAAGTCCAACCGTCTCATTAGTAGAAAGTAACCATGCAGGGGTGACAGTTGCTGCTGGAATATTACCATCTCCAAATATAACTTCAAGTAATAGTTGTTTGTCAACAGCAGTAGAAATAGCTTTACGCACATTTAAGTTATCAGTTGGAAAACGTTGCGTATTAAATCCATACCATTCAGTACAACCTTGAGCTCCTTTTTGAATTTCTTTAGCTAATTTGGCACTTTCTTCAATACGAGGAATTTCTGTTTGTGGAAGTTTAAGGTATAACCCTCCCATTATATCTAAATCATTTTTCTCATACATGGTCAGACCTATATAATTTTCCTGAACTATATAGTAATAAATTTCCTGAATTTTAGCTTTGTCAGCTTCATAATATAAAGGATTTTTTTTCAAATTAATTTTATTACCTTTTTCCCATTTATTAAGATAATAAGGACCGCTGGTTACAATATTTTTAGGTTTGGTCCAATCTTTCCCATGTTTGGAAACAACATGTTTAGGTAAAGGACGATAAATTCTTAAGTTAACTAAAGAAGGGAAATAACCAGCTGCATGTTCAAGTTCAAATTTTAACTTATAATCTCCAATAACACGCAGACCTATCATTGTCTTGTCTACTTCACCTTTATGGAATTTTTCGGCATTTTTGATAATGAATAATGCTGAGGCATCTGAGGATTTATTTTTTGGATTGAGATTATGATAAATTGTCCACACAAAATCATGTGCAGTTATAGGTTTACCGTCATTCCAAGTTATATCTTGACGTAAAGTAAAAATATATGTTTTACCATCATTACTTATTTGCCAATCAGTGGCTAACGCTGGGATGACATCATATGTATCTTTTTTTAATGCAGTTAATCCCACAAATAGCTGATCAACAACTATATTATCTAATACTTGATTAACCATGCTTGGGTCTATAGTTTTAAGTTTTCCACCCAAGGGAATACGCAAACAACTCTTAATATCTTCACAATCAGAGTGAGAAACTGAAGTTTCAGATTGAACTTCAACATCTTGTTGTTCACAGCCAATTAAAACTAAAAATATTATTGAAAAGATAAAAAATTTAAACATTTTATAACTCATATTTGGTTTAATTATTAATTGCTCAAGAATTTGAAATAGTCTTGAAAAATATGGTCAATCTTAACTAACGAATAGATTACATGAATTTGTAATCATTCTCAAGTTGAGTAAAAAATCAATGTTTATACTCAACTATCAAATAATTGTCAAATTCTTCTTATTGCCAATATTTTTTAGAAAGCATTCAAGATTCTTTTGCATTATTATGATACATTTTTTAAGAATATTCACAATAAGCGTTCAAGACGTGCTACATAATTGATAGGAGTATGATCAGAAAAATGCTCTGGTGGATCAAACCAACGTCTATAATCACCAATATCTTTTGGAGCTGAACCATCTCGATCTTTTGTAATAAATTCTTTGCTTGGATTAACTAATATTTTATTATCGCTAGTTATATAATGCAACTCTCCAGCATGAGAAAAATCGAATAATCCATCTGGGGGAATAAAAGTAATGGCATCACGATGATTAACAACTCGATACATATTAACATCTACTAAACTTTTGGTAAAATAACTATCTCCCACTCGTGGTGAACCAAAAGTATAAATAGCACTAGGTGGCCTTCTGGAAGCAGCCAAAGTAGCTAAAGCAGCCCCCAAACTATGACCAGTATAAAAAACAGGTACTTGCAAGGTATCCAGATAATTTGCTACTTCATCCCAAACTTTTTCTAAAGCCTCTTTAAATCCCCAATGTACCATTCCTCCTTGAGGCCATTTACTTAATACAGTGCCTAAATTGGATAACCAATCTTGAATTTCGTGACTACCTCGAAATACTAAAACTGCAAAATTTTCAGCTTCAACTACATTGCATTGCGTATTAGAATTATTGAAAAAACGGGTTTCTTGTAAGTTAACTGAATTTAATGCTTTATACCTAACAGAAGGTTTTTTTTGATAAATTAAACGAGATAATTCTGCCAACCAAACAGCATTAATATTGTTATACTTATTAAATTCAAGTTGCATTTTGGGATATTTACCTGAGAAATATTTAGTTGTTTCATCGGGAGTGAATAAAGCTTGCCAGCTATTGTTAAAATTAGTAGCCATGATTTAAAATTAATTCTAGTACCATTTTACTACCAAAATAAGCCAACATAAGCACCGAAAAACCACCAATAGTCCAACGTATCACAGTTTTGCTTCGCCATCCGTAATGCCAATGTCCCCACAATAGTATTGCAAATACAAACCAAGCAATAATGGATAAGGTAGTTTTGTGAACTAAATGTTGAGCAAAAATATCTTGTAAAAATATTATTCCACTTAATAAACTTAAACTTAAAAATATGAAACCAATACCAATCATTTGAAACAATAAAGTTTCCATTATTTGTAATGGTGGTAATTTTTTTAACACCCAACCGGGATGTTTATGACGCAAACGATGGTCTTGTAAAGCCAAAAACAAAGCCTGAATGGCAGAAATTGTTAATAAACTATATGCAATAATAGATAGTAAAACATGCAAAGTAACTCCAAATTGAGTGTCAGAAGGTAAAATTCTTTCTGTGGGAAAATAAATTTCTAACCCTATGGCCAAAGCTGCTACTGGAAATAGAATAATTATTAAATTTTCTACTGGTTGGCGTAAAACACTTAATAACAATAACATCGCAATAACCCATGCCATCATGGAAGCTGCATTAAAAAATCCTAAATTTAAACCTAATGGAGTTATCATGCTTTGTTGTAATACAAGTGCATGACATATAATAGCTAAACCTCCGAACAATAATAAAATATGTTTAGAGGCAACTTGGTATATTTTGGTAAACGAGGCTATTATATAGAAAAAAATCGCAATAGCAGCGAATATATTTACAGTTTCCATAACATAAAATTATCAATTTAAGGCGGATTTTATATCCGCTACAATTTTAAAAAACCTTCATTAACAATTTGGCTTGAAATTAAACTACAAACCGTAATATAATTACAAATAGTAAGAATCCAAATTTAAATTTATTAGAATTTAAAGTACCTAATATTTATAATAAATGGGATACAATACCATCAGCTAGTTTGGGTTCAAACCAAGTTGATTTAGGAGGCATTATTTGTTCAATATCAGCAACTGCCATAAGCTGTTGCATACTGGTCGGATACAGTGAAAAAGCAATTTTCATTTCACCACTGTTCACTCGTCTTTCCAGTTCTGATAAACCACGAATACCACCGACAAAATCAATTCTTTTATCACGACGTAAATCTGTTATGTTTAATATTGTACTAAATACATTATTGGTCAATAAACTAACATCAAGACTAGCGACTGGATCGTTAGGAATTTTATCAGAATGGATGACCAATTTATACCATTTTCCATCAAGGTACATACCAAATTCACCACTTTTTTGTGGTTTAACAGCAGTATTATTTAATTTAACATTAAAACTATTTGCAAGTTGTTCTAAAATTTGTTCGGGGCTTAGACCATTTAAATCTCGAATAACACGATTGTAATCAAGAATTTTCATTTGATTATCTGGGAAAATAACACTGAGGAAATAATTGTAAGCTTCTTCTCCAGTATGTTGTGGATTATTATTTTGCCGTTTAGTAGCTACACGTGAAGCTGCTGCTGAACGATGATGACCATCAGCAATATACAAACAATTCATACTTTCAAAAGTAGTTGTGATAGTTTTAATATGTTCCACATTATCTACTATCCATAAAGTATGAATAACGCCGTCATCGGCTGTCACCTGTACTGTTGGAGATTGTTTTGTCAATGTATTAGTTAATTCATCTATTACCGAATGATGTTTATAAGTTAGGAAAACTGGTCCAGTTTGAGCGTTTAAAGCGTCAATTTGATTAACTCTATCATCCTCTTTATCAGGACGAGTTAGTTCATGTTTACGAATACGGTTGTTATTATAATCAGTTACATTAGCGGCAGCCACTAAACCAATTTGATTGTGTCCATCCATAGTTAGACCATATAGGTAATAGCAAGATTTAGCATCTTGGGCAAGGATATTAGCTGCAAACATTTTTTGTAGATTTTCCTTACCTTTAGCATACACTGCTTCACTATGAGGATCAGTATCTGCTGGCAAATCAATTTCTGGTTTAGAAATGTGCAAAAAGCTCCATGGCCGACCTTTAGCACATAGTCGTGCCTCTTCGGTATTAAGGACATCATAAGGTGGTGCAATAACATCAGTAGCATTGTTAGGACGCAAACCGGCGAATGGACGAATAAGTGACATATATATTATCCCTTAGAATATAATAAATTTGATTATTGTAAATTAAATTACGTTTCCTGTCACTAATATAATTATATGAACTTTAAGAATTACAAGAGTTGCTTAGGTTTATAGTTTTTATATTTTTAATATTAAGAACTTAAATATTTAAATAAATAATTTTTTACATATAAAATAAAATGAATAATTTGGATACTTTTTTGCATTATAAAGTTAATATAGTATTTGTAAAATATATCATTTCAAAAATTCTTAATATATTCATTAATTTATCTAAAACGGGTATTTAAAATATGCGTATCAACCAACCAACAGACCCAATTATAAGGAAAAGAGTTCGTATTACTGGCAATTCTTTTATTACAAAATGGTTTTCCATGTTAAGTATTATTGCTATTATCGGTGGTGGAGTTTATGTTTCTTCTGGTATAGTTGAATCATTAATGTTTAATAGCGAACATGAAGACTCATTGGATACAGAACATATGACCATTTCTGATAAGTTTGTTAAAGTTTCTATGAACTCAATTCAAGAAGTTAATACTACTGATATTTCAGATGCTTTGTTAAAAGGCTATTCCAGTTCTATTCAAACTGAACTTACACCAGTAGCAATGAAACTACCTGTTAAACCGCAAATTCCACCGATTGTTAAATCTGAAAATACTCAGGTTGTTAATACAAATTCAAAATTATTACTGGAAAAAGCTAAAAAACAGATAGCAATGAAACGTTTGACCTCACCTAAAGGTGATAATGCTTATGAGACTTATCAAACTATCACAGATACACAAATAGCCAAAGAGGTTTTAAATGAGATTGTAGCTTGGTATTTTGCTCAAGGAGAAAAATTTATCAGTAAAAATCGTATAATAACTATGTCTAATGAACGTAGCAGTGCTTATAAAACGTATCAAAAACTTTTGGAAATAGCTCCAGAGCATCAGAATACTAAAGCCTTATTTAGTAATATTGTTACTGAACTTGATAAACTTGCTAAACAACAGTTACGAAATAATAAGTCGATAAATGGTGCTTATAATACTTATCAAAAACTGATTAAAGTTGCACCTGATAGTCATAAAACAAAACAGTTACTGACTAAAATAACTAACCAGTTGTTTACTAAAGCTAAAAACCAAATAATTAAACAGCAGTATTCTACTCCAAAAAATGATAATGCTGCTACTACTTTTAAACAAATTTTAGAGATTTCTCCTGATAATACCAAAGCTAAAAGAGAATTGAAAAAGATTGTTAAACGATATTATAAATTAGCTTTGCGTAGGTATAATCAAGGCCGTTATAAAGGCAGTATGACTTGGTTAAAAAGAGGACTTAATGTATCCAATAATGATACCGATTTGAATCAACTTAAACAAAAAGTTATTGAAAAACTTAAGTAATTTATTTGACACTAACTTAAAATTTCCTGACTATTAGACTTTTAGAAAAATAAAAGTTCTCAGACCTGATAAGTTTTCAAAACCTGTCAGGTCTCTTGGTCAAAACATTTATCTTAAAATCTATATAACGGATTCTGTTAATAATATTAATCCATATAAATAACCGTAGTCGGTGAAGTAACTAACCCTACAAGTATTAATTAATGAATATTGCCAACAGAATTCGTTATATTTAGTAACTTTCAAACTTTTTGTTTTTTATTATAGTCTTCAATAGCCGATTTAACAGCAGATTCAGCCAAAACACTACAATGAATTTTTACTGGTGGTAAAGCCAATTCTTCAGCTATTTCAGTATTTTTAATTGCAGAAGCTTCTTCTAATGTTTTACCTTTAACCCATTCAGTTAATAAAGAACTGGAAGCTATAGCTGAACCACAACCATAAGTTTTAAATTTAGCATCTTCAATTACCCCATTATCTCCAACTTTAATTTGAAGACGCATAACATCTCCACATGCTGGTGCTCCAACCATACCAGTACCTACTGACTGATCATCTTTATCCAAATTACCAACATTGCGAGGTTTTTCATAATGATCTAAAACTTTTTCCGAATAAGCCATTATTTATTCCCTTAATTAAAAAAAGTTAAGATTTCATTAATTGTGAATTAGTGAATGAAAAAAGATTAGTTGTTTAATGAATTACATTAAAAATTAACTATTCACAATTCAATGAGAATCCCACTGAATACTATTTAAATCAATTCCTTCTTTAAACATTTCCCATAATGGAGATAAATCTCGCAGTTTTTCAATATTAGAACGAATTAATGGGATAGCATAATCTACCTCTTCTTCTGTAGTAAAACGCCCTAAGGTAAACCGAAGTGAGCTATGAGCTAATTCATCATTACGACCTATTGCTTTTAGTACATAAGAAGGTTCTAAACTGGCTGAAGTACAAGCTGAACCACTGGAAACTGCTAAGTCTTTGAGAGCCATCATTAAAGATTCGCCTTCAATAAAATTAAAACTTATATTTAAATTACCAGCAATCCGTTGTTTTTCATCTCCATTTATATACATTTCCTCTATATCTTGTAGAGCATTTAACAATTTATCTCGCAGTTTTCCTATCCGTTGATTTTCCGTTGTCATTTCCTCTTTTGCAATCCGAAATGCTTCTCCCATTCCAACAATTTGATGAGTAGCTAAAGTTCCAGATCGCATACCTCGTTCATGACCTCCTCCGTGTATTTGGGCTTCTAAACGTACTCTTGGTTTACGTCGCACATATAAAGCTCCTATACCTTTGGGACCATAAATTTTATGAGCAGAAAAAGACATCAAGTCAACTTTCATAGTTGCCAAATCAATCGGTACTTTGCCAGCACTTTGAGCAGCATCTACATGGAATAAAACTTTATGAGATCGGGTCATTTCACCAATTGCAGCTATATCTGTAATAACTCCAATCTCATTATTCACATGCATGATGCTAACTAAAATCGTATCATCTCGAACAGCAGCTTCTAACTCTTTTAAATCAATAAGTCCATTAGACTGTGGATTTAAATAAGTAATATCAAAACCTTCTCGTTCCAACTGACGGCAAGTGTCTAACACTGCTTTATGTTCTGTCATGCTGGTGATAATATGTTTACCTTTTTTTTGATAAAAATGGGCTGCTCCCTTAATAGCTAAATTATTAGATTCTGTAGCTCCGGAAGTCCATACAATTTCTTTTGGATTAGCATTGATTAAAGCTGCTACGTTTTCTCTAGCTTTTTCCACCGCTTTTTCAGAATCCCATCCAAATTGATGAGAACGTGAGGCTGGATTACCAAAATATTGAGTCAAATATTGTATCATTTGTTCAGCAACCCGTGGATCAACTGGAGTGGTTGCTGAATAATCGAAATAAATAGGTAAATTCATAATTTTCTCTATATTTAAGTTACCTATATTTTTGTTAATATTGAGTTAATTAGGATTTATTTTTAATTATTTGGGCTAGGGTAATACCGTTTAAAAAATCACAAATCTGCTCACTCAAATCGGTCCATAATTGGTGAGTTACACAAGTTTGAGTATCTCGGCAATTTTTTTGGCCATTACAGCGTGTTGCATCAATACATTCATCAACTGCTGTTATTATTTCAGCAATAGTAATCTTGGAAGCTGAACGACTTAAGTTATAGCCTCCATTCGGACCACGAGTGCTGTTAACCAGCTCATTTTTACGAAGTTTAGTGAATAATTGTTCCAAATAAGATAAAGAAATACCTTGTCGTTTGGAAATATCGATCAGCTTGACTGGTCGTTGATGCTTATGGTTAAGTGCTAAGTCCAACATTGCCATAACGGCATATCGTCCTTTGGTGGATAATTTCATGACATTACTCTTAAACGTTATAGATAGCTACTATACTATGTTTCATACTAAATTTATCAAGTATCATTTACAAATGTTGTGCAAATTTTAATTAAGGAATGGGGGAGCTTTATTTCATTAATATCAATTTGTAGAGTGAATAAAAACAAAGTGAAAATCCACCAAAAGCCTCACTACCATTCAGGTTTGTTCAAATCCATCACCCCCCGATACCTCGTTCCCAACGTCTTCGTTGGGAATGCCTTAAGCAATGCTCTGCGTTGCGGGATGCAGTGTGTCCCCGAATGAATTTCCAACCAAGAGGTTGGGAACTAGGGAATTAGGAGGCTAGGAGTTAAGATTAATGTGATAATAAACAAAATAAGTTATACTGGTGTTTAATTTGGTTTAAGATAATTAAATTAACTTGTCTGAATCAGAATTCACAGAATTATAGAATTTTCAGAATAACGGCACTAACAATATTTTTGGTCTTTTGGTTTTTAATTCTGTTAATTCTTTAATTCTGAAAATTCTGATTCAGATAACTTAGGAATGAAACTTAAATAACTTTCCCATTTGAAAAAGATTGTGGAATAGCCCGATAATTCCATTGAGGCAGAAAGTCATCAAACATAATCTGCATATTTTTTTTGAAGTCATCTGCAACTTTTCTGCCGGTTTGATATACCTTGTCAATGATGTGAACAAATGCTGTCAGACCGGTGCTAGTGTTCGTCTTTTCCATCAGTTCCTTGACCAATTCAACCGAAGTGAAAAATACTCCTTCGCAAGCATGAGTGACATGTGGAAATAAC
>JAUCGL010000155.1 GCA_030378105.1 Candidatus Halobeggiatoa sp. HSG11
GTCGATATAGGTTAGTGAGTTAAATTTTAATTCAATTGCTTTGTGGAAAAAGCGACCAGTAAAATAATCAATTAATCCAAATACTTTATAACCTTTTCTTATGCCAGAAGTTTGTACTGTTGGTTGTCCATCAAATTCACCAACAGTATGGCTACTAATTTTGCTATTATTCATATTTAACTTTTTACCAAAAATATTAATTTGCCCACCAAAAGGCCCACTAGTATCAATTCCAAAATTATTGAGATTGATGGTTCCTTTTGCATCCACAATTATTAGTCCACTCGGAGCTGTTAATTGGTTAGAAAAAATATGGTGGCTTGCTTCATCATAAGAGGTAGGCTGAGTATTGGTTAGATTAATATCTCCACCGATTAGAGATAATGTTTTTGTTGGTGAAACTTGTAAACTACTATCTGTAACATTAATTGAAGCAGATGAATCATCCAGAAAACCAAACGCCTCAACTGGTGCAACCGTCAACAAACTATCACTCGGATAACGAGCATCAAACCGCCCATTTTCTCCTAATCTTAAATAATCAGCAGTACTTGCATGGAAAGAGCCTTGTACATCCAATCTGGCATTTGGCCCAAACACAATTCCATTTGGATTAAGAAAATACATATCGGCATTGGGAATAGTCGAGCGAATCAAGCCATCAATATTTGAAGGATTGCCGCCAGTGACCCGACTTAAGATATTTTGAACATTATTTGGTCCAGAGAAAGTAGCACTTTCCAAACTATTCAAGTTAAAATCTTGAAAGCTGTGAAAGAGATTACCACCATGTTGTTGGCCTAAGTCAGCTCCAATTTGAAAATCAGGACCGGGTAAATTAATATTTTGGCCGAGTGTGCCATCTGTGATGACTTCGGCTTGAACGGAAGTAGATAAAATTAAGAAAATTGCTAGTTTTTTCATAAAGTTTCCCCTAAAATCATAGCTTCAACTTGTTGTTTGGTTTGTTGAAATTGGGTTTGGGCTTCGGTGCGTAGTTGTTTGGCTTGGTTGCGGATTTTGGTGATATGGTTCGCAATTTGGGTTTGTTTTTTTAGAGAAAAGTTAGGGATTAGTAAATTTTCAATAAGATTTTTATCAAGATAATCGACAGCATTGTTAGCAGTAAGATTGTATTTCATTTGTTTTTTTACAATTTTTGAATTTAAAATACAAGCTAAAAATAAAGGATTATGTTTTGTTTGGGCTTGAAATCTAAAAATAGTCCCATTAACAATGATATTTTTAACATCATTTTTCACAAAAGTGATACATTTTTTGGAAGCGATAGTAGCACCTTTTACAGCTATTAAAATATCATTCTTACATAATTTAGCATTGTGTCTCCTTTCATAATATTCTAGTGGAACTTTACAAAGGTTACTAAAATCAATTTCTAAACCCTCTTTTAATTCTGTTGCTCTCAATAGCATTATTGGATTGCTTTTATCATACGAATCACTAGGTGGAAGAATTCCATAAGAGCCATCTTTGATAAAATGTTTTAATTTTTCAAACTTCAAAGATAGTAATTTTTTAAAAAATTCTGTTTTCTCTCTTGTATAATAACGAGGATCAAACCTCCCACCCATCAATTCCCCATAATTCCGTAAAAATACCCTATTCCCCAAAGTATTTGGCTGTTCTTCAGGTAATTCTATTCCCAATTCAGACAATAAATAATCGTCAATGCTATCAAGCAACTTTTGAGCTTGGGTTTCTTTTTGTTTTTTGGTTGCATAGGCCAAATTGAATTTTTCAATAATTTTAGCTTGAATATTCAAAGATGGTAATGGAATTTCTATTTTTTTAATATCTTCCAAATGTAAATCCGGTACACCAGCACCTTTTATAACACGGTCAAATTGAGTATAAATTAATTGTGAGTTTAAACAAATTGTTAAAAAGTCAGGTAAAACAATATTGGATTTTACTCTTAAAAGTGCAACACTAACAAAAATTTGAAAACGTTCTTGTTTTTTTATGGTTGCAGCAAAACCAAAAGTTGCTCCAATTTTAGTTAATAAAACATCATCTAATTCAGGTTTACATCTTCTATCAAGCTTTTTTGCTTCATTGACAGAAATGAATTTACTGTTTTCATAATCTATTTCAAAAGGTCTAACATCTTTTACACTTAAAAATTTCACACCATTTTCTACATAATTTGGTGTAAAATGCGTACCATCACTAATCAATTTAGTAATTTTATACAAAAAAGCTTTATCAAATGGAGATTTTTGAATTTTTATTTCATTATTTAAATATTTAGATAGATAAAACTTAGGTTCTAAACGATTAATGATTTCGCCCCACTTCACCAAAAACACCTTGTTTTCATCTAAAGTGAGGCTAATTGAAAAAAATCAGCTTGTTCCTCAATCACCGACTCAATAAACCTCCGTAACTCCCCAGCCAATGGAACCAACTCATTAACCCCAGTCTCCCGACCAGTCGCATCATAACCAATATTCTCCGCAATCGCCATAAAAATCGGATAATCAGTTACCTCCCTCTTAACCTGCTCAACATAATCCTCCTGCAAAGCCTCCTTTAGATTCCGAATTCGCTCATTAAAACCATCCGTTACCTCAACCTTCCAAACCTTAAAACCCTCCGAAGCCTCATAAGCCTTACGCTCAACCTTAGCCTCCTTCTGCAACTCCTTCCTCAAACCAGCCGTCAAACTCCCCTGAGCTTTCAAACTCTCCAACTTATTCACCCAAGCATCATCAATCGCCTGACAACCAGCATCACCCTTTTTTACAACTCGCTTCTTCTCCTGCTCCAACTCCTCAATCGCAACTCCATACTCAGCCTTCTCAAACAAACTATCTTGCAACCTAGCCCGAATCTCCAGAATAGCTGCAATCTTCTCCTCACTATACTTCCGCAAAAAAATAACCGAACTCTTCACCCCAGCACCAGTTGCACTAAAAGCCGTCTGTGGCATCGAAACCACCGCCAAAATCCGAAAATGATTCTCAACCCAATCTCGCACATACTGCAAACTAGAATTAGTCAAAATCCCATCTGGAACCACCATCGCCAAAACGCCATCAGCTTTTAAATAGTTAAAACACTGCTCAATAAACAACACCTCAGTACTTTGCTGAATTCGTACATCTTGCTTATTTAAATTAATATTTTTTAACTTCGCATCAACCCAATCAACCCCTTTATTCCCCAAATCATAATCTGCTAAATAACGCTTCTCCGACTTCTTAATCGAAGAACCAAACGGTGGATTAGTTGCAATAAAATCAAAAGTTCCCAGCTTAAAATTCTGATTACCCGTTTCATGAGCTAACTTTTCCGCAGCCACCAAACCATCAAAAGCCACCACATTAGTATGCCCATCATCATGGATAATCATATTCATCTTAGCAGTTCGAGCAATCTGTTCACTTATTTCAATCCCAAACAAATTACGTTCCGCAAAATCATGCCAATACGCATAATGTTCCCGACTATCCGACTTAAAATAACCTTCTTCCACCATCTTATCCGCTTGATGCCGAACCTTATCCAACTCATACAACAAAAAACCACCACTACCACAAGCTGGGTCTAACATCATATTTTCATTACCAAATGGCAAACTGTCAATCACAAACTGTACAATTGGCCGGGGCGTAAAATACTGACCAAAATCACCCCGAAAAAAATCCCCCATAAAAGTCTCAAATGCCCGACCTTTACTATCCAAATCCGTCTCACTCAAATTTAACTTAGATAAATAACCCACCACCGTTTCTAATTCAGCAGCTATTAACCTAATGTCTTCCTTAAATACCTCAGCATCTTTTTTCCGACCTTCGGCATACAAACCCTTAACCCGATTCAATAAATTAACTGCTTTCTCATTAGAAAATATCTGAAAATCATACGGAGTTCCCGGTTTACGAGGTGTACGTTCATCCCAAATTTTACAAAAAATCAACTTATCCAATTCATCAAAAGCTTCCGAAGGATTCCGTTTACCACCATCCCACAACGCATCATGACATTTTTTAAAAACTCTAGTTAATTCAGCCTGTTCAACTTTTTCTAACTCAACTCCGCCCTTTTTCCCAGCTTTAGTATATTTAAAAGCATTGCCTTCTTTCTCATTAAGTTTAGGCAGATTAGCAATTTTATTGACTTCCCGCTCCATTGACGGAAAATCAGCCACATTATAAAAATTCTGCTTAACTCCAGATTCAATCCATAAAAACTTAGCTTTCAATGAATTAGCATTACCAAAACCCTGCTCAATCGCTTGACTAAATTCCGCTTCACTAATATCTGCTTTTTTACATTCCACCACAATATACGGAGTTTTAAAAGCTTTATCTTTAAATACCACAATATCCGCCAAATTATTCGGGGTACGATGTGGCACTTTAAATTCTAAATCAATTTTTTCTGGTTCATAACCATAGTCAAGAATCAAACTTAAATAAGTTTCTGCTCTAACTTTTTCTTCAGGATCAGAATACCGATATTTTTTATTACAATTTAAATAAGAAATATTTTTTTGTTCAGCATCAAATTGAATTAATGCTTTTTTTAAACCTTGTTCGATTAATTTCATTTTTTAGTTTCTTGAAAGCTATGGAAGAGATTGCCACCATGTTGTTGACCTAAATCTGGAGTGATTTGGAAATCAGGGCCGGGTAGATTAATATTTTGGCCAAGTGTGCCATCAGTGATAACTTCGGCGTTTAATGGATAACAAATGAATAATAAAATAACAAATGATTTTTTTAACGTAGTAAACATCAGATAGTCCTTATATGTATATGTTTTATTGAAAAAAATAGAGGCAAATCCATGTATTCGCCATTATTCAACTTCTATTTCCACTCGTAGTTTTTTCGAAGGCTCCAACCAATCTGGTAAAGGCTTTTTATAACTATGGCCAAGTATTTTAATACGCTCCTTTGTGATACCACGCCGTATAAGGCCATTACCAATTTTTTCAGCACGTTCTTGTGACAATTCTAAATTCATTTGATCACTTTCAGTTTGATTGTTAGATCGAAATAATCGATTATCACTATGCCCATGTATAGTTATAGTAGAAAAATTAGTTGTTCGCAAAGCTGCCGCTATTTCATCAAGCTGCTGTATGCTCTGTTGTACATTATTTTTCAGTATTTCTGCTTTACCTGGTTTAAAAATGAAATTTAAAAAAACATGTAAAGAACGAATTTCACCAATCAAACCACAATCCACAATTAATTCATTTATAGTTTGCCTTCTACTTTTATCGAATAATACTAATAAACTCTTTTCATCTATCATGCTGTCTTCTTTAGTAAAAGCATAAAGTTTTTGAGCTAATAGAGTTTCGGCTCTTGCTTTAGAACCAGATTCATTTTTACAAGCATGTAAATGAGCTTCCAAACTAAGAAGAAAATAGTTCTGTTTATAATAGGTTTCTCCTAAACCATACCAAGCTTTATAATAGGTTCTATCATAACTAAGTGCCTGTTTATAATGATAAATTGCTTCTTGAGATTGGTTCCCTAAAATATACGCTAATTTCGTATGAACATCTGGTCGATCCGGGCATAATTGCAAAGATTTAGCAAGTAAAGTTTTGCGTTGAGATTTTAAATTTTGGCCTTCTTGTTCTTGTAAGGAATAAGCACGAAATAATAGTTCATTAGCTACCTCACAATCTTGCGAAGCTGCTACTCCAGAATCAACTATTTCAGATAATCCACACTCAATAGCCATTTGATTAAGCTGCTGTTGACGCTGTTTATCATATAATACTTGTAAGCCTTCTTGGTCATCCAAAATATCATCACTTTTTGTAAAAGTATAACTTTTTTCCTTTAACAAGGCCATAACTCGTGCTTTAGAAATTTCATCATGTTTACAAGCGTGTAAATGAGCTTCTAAACTGAGAGGAATACGTTTTTGCTTATAATAAACCTCTCCTAAACCATGCCATGCTTTATAAAAATTTTCATCATATCTCAATGCCTGTTTATAATAATGAATAGCTTCTGCACTACGACCTTGTTGCTCAAAAATATCAGCTAGAGTTGTTTGAGCATCCGGATTATCTGGACATAATAACAAGGACTCAGTTATTAAAAGCTTCCGTTGGGAAATATTATGAGCTGGTAATGCATAAGCACGAAAAAGTAAATCTGTAGCTAAATCACAGTCTTGAGCCACAGTTTGCAAACTTATTATAATTAATAATGTTAAACTTAGTTGACGAAATATATGTTGTATTGGCATAATCTTATGGTTAATGAACTTAATAGTTGACCTATAGACATTCATAAAAATACATTTGTGTGAAACCTGCGAGGTTTTGGAAACCTCGTAGGTTTTAAGTGAATTTATTTATCTGAAAAACTATATTATAAGTTTATTCCTGATGATTTTTCAATGTTATAGTTAAATTATTTTAGTAAATATTATTTTTTTCAGTATCTTAAATAATTAATCCATTATATTAATAATCAATAGTATTGTAGGGTTGGTGTAACGAAGTGAAACCGACCATTTCGATAAAATTAATAATGTTAATGATCAGTTACGCTACCATTAACTGAAATACATAAGCAATTATAAAAGGTAATAACCCCACATGTCTATGCTTTTCAAATTAGTATCAACAATCTTAATAGTTATCATAACTAACGGTTGTGAACCACAGAATCAAAAAGTTAAACCACAGACCACTCAACAGCAAGTTGGCTACTTGCGATTACCATTAAAAAATGCGGTTAATACTGTTGACCCGGGCCTTGTTCACTCAGAACGTGATATTGAATTAGTTGAACAATTGTTTTTAGGGCTAACTGACTTTGACCCTCAAACTAATGAAGTAGTGGCAGAACTTGCTCAGGACTGGCAAATCTATGATGATGGTACACTGTATATTTTTTATTTGCGGCAAGATGTTAAGTGGCTTAATGGCGACCAAGTTACCGCTAATGATATTGTGTGGACAATTCGGCGTAATATCATCCCCAAAACTGATGCTCCTTATGCCCATATGCTTAATATACTTAAAAATGCTGCTGCCATCAATCAAGGTAAAATCACTGATACAAGACAACTCGGAGTGCGAGCAATTGATGATTATACATTAGAATTTAAACTAGAACACGCAGCTAGTTATTTTCCGGCTTTAGTCAGCTTACCTATTTATCGCCCTTTGCCACGTAAAACAGTGAAAAAATATGGAAAAGATTGGACTAAACCAGAAAATATACAAACCAATGGTTCCTTTATGCTTGCTGAATGGGATAAAGGTAAACGTATAAATTTAAAAAAGAATACTGAGTATTATCAAGCTGATAAAGTCGATATTCCACAGATACAATATACAATTGTTCACAAAGATTCATTAGCTCTAGCCATGTATGAGAAAAATGAACTTGATGTTGTCGGTGGACAGATATATCTCCAAATTCCCCCCAGAAAAATATCTAAAATCAAATCCGATCCTAATTTACGCAAGGATATTCACAGCAGTCCTTACCTATGCACATATTGGTATGGTTTCAATACTAAACGTCCGCCAATGGATAACTTATTGGTTCGTAAAGCTATTGCGGCAGCTATTGATAAAAGAACTTTACTTAATGCAACTAATAAAAGTGAACATATTTTAACCACTACTTTTACTCGGCCACCAGTTTTTGGGGCGGTTGATTCTAATGAAGACATGGGTATTTTATTTAATCCCAAACAAGCTAAGGCTTGGTTAGCTGAGGCTGGTTATCCAAATGGAAAAGACTTTCCAGAGGTGACTTTAATGTATAATTCCACTAAAGAAAATCAAGCAACAGTGACAGCAGTTAAAACTATTCTTAAACATTATCTTAATATAGATATTGAGATACGTGAATTTGATTTTGCTTCCTACATAGCCACCTTACAGCAATCTGATAAACCACATATTTTTCGTATGAGTTGGTGTGCTAACGATTATCCAGATGCTCATAATTGGTTATATGAAGTTTTTCACCCACAAAAAGGCATCAATTGGATTGGTTGGGATAATCTCGAATTTGCCAATGCAGTAGAGCGAGCTGCCCAAATATCAGACCCGGAAGAACGCAAACAGCTATATCATCATGCCGAACAAATTTTGACCGAGACCGAAGTGGTTATTGTGCCATTATATTTTTTAAACACTCAATATTTAGTTAAGCCTTGGATTAAAAATTGGTATCCGATGGCTTTTGGTGGACAACATATCCGTAACTGGACTTTAAGATAGGAATCAGTATGACTCTCAAAAAATCGACCGATAAAATTGATGAAGTAAGTGAAGTTAATGAAATAAGTAAAGTTAGTAATGAAGATATTAAAACTGAACTAACTAAACCCACTGCTGAACTTGCTAAACCAACTAAGATTAAGCATAAATTTGGCTTTATTTTATGGACTATTGTTTTCTCCTTAATAATATTTTCTAGTTGGTTCTTTTTCTCAACTTTTGCACATTATTTCAGTGATAAAAAACCAATTTATATCGCAGTTGCTGGGCCAATGAGCGGTAAAGATGAAATTAATGGGCAAGCGATGGTTAGAGGAGTGCAGCTATATCTTGATAAACTTAACCAACAAGGTGGAATTGATGATCGGCCAGTTAAATTGCTGGTTTTTGATGATCAAAATCAACCAAAAGTTGCCGAACAGAAAGCTTTAGAAATTGCTAATGATAGTGAAGCTCTTGCAGTTATTGGCCATTATGCCAGTTCTTCATCTATGGCAGCAGCTTCTATTTATAAACAGCATGGTGTGCCGGCCATTTCTGGTTCAGCGACAGCTAATGAGCTAACGCAAGATAATGATTGGTATTTTCGGACTATTTTTAATAATAGTGAACAGGGAGCATTTTTAGCTAATTATGTGCATAAAGTTCTTAATTACGATGATGCTTATATTTTATTTGATGAAGATGCTTATGGCTCTTCATTGGCAGCAGCTTTTGTTCAAAATTCCAAAGATATTGGTTTGAAAATTAAACAACAATGGCATTTTAATTCAGACAGTACTTTCACTGAAAGGTTGGCTGAACTGACTCAAACCTTGAGCCGTTCTCCGAATGAAAAACATCTGCTATTTCTTGCCACTCATTCAACGGAAGCGGTAGAAACTGCTGTTGCGTTGAAACCTTTAGAAAATATACAAGTTCAAATTGTTGGAGCTGATGCAGTTTCCAGTACTAACTTTATTCAAAAACTACAGCAATATCCACAGGAGCAAATTCAACCGGGTTACTACAGTGATGGTATTTACACTGCATTTCCAGTTTTATTTGATATTGCTGGTAAACGAGCTCAAGATTTTCGACATGCTTTTTTCAAAAAACATCAAAGTAACATCATGATAACCTCGGCATTATATTATGATACTACGTTACTTGTCATTAATGCTGTTCGCAAAATGTTAAAGCAACAAACCACTTCACTGGTGGAAAAACGCCGCATAATTAAGGATAATTTATGGCAATTAGCTAAGGTGGAAAATGCTATTGAAGGGATAACTGGTTTTCTCTATTTTGATAAGAATGGTGATGCTGTTAAATCAATTGCGGTGGGAATCTATAAATATGGTAGGGCTGTTGCTGCTATGCATCAATTTCAGCCTATGCAAAGTGTTGATAATGTGGATAATTTATTGCAAGAGATGTTGGAGAATAGAATTGTTGAAGTTAATGGAAAATTTGTGAGTTTGGCCCAGGTGGTTTATGTTGGTATAGATTTCAGTGACATAAGTGAACTTGATACTAAAGATTCTGCTTTCACTGCTGATCTTTATTTATGGTTCCGTTTTAAGGGTACATTTGATGATGCTAACATTGAGTTAGTTAATTTACTTAAGCCTCAAAAACTTCCGTTAGGTGAACCAATATCAGTATGGCATTCATCAACTGAGAAAGGTGTCTCAACAAGAACTTATCGAATAAAAACCGAGTTTAAATTGGATTTGGATTTTCGTAAGTTTCCTTTGGACAGACAAGTTTTACCAATTTATTTACGTCATAACAAGTTGACTAAAAACAAGTTAATCTATGTGGTTGATACTCAAGGAATGAACTTAACGCAGAAAGATGCTCATGCTCCAAAGAAGTTTTTTTCTATCGGCGGTTGGTATGTGAACAATGTTTCATTTTTTCAAAATACCAAAGCTCTTGATTCAACTTTAGGTATCACTGATTTTTTTGGTACTCAACAACGAATTGAATCATCACAATTCAATGCCAACTTAATGATAAGTCGGGATATTGTTAGCTTTCTGCTAAAAACATTTTTACCGGTTATATTTTTAATAACTTTAGGTTATGTTTCATTTTTCATCAATACTTTCAGTGCAAAATTAGGTATTGGAACCAATTTGATTTTAGCAACTTCATTGTTCCATTTAAAGTTAGTTTCTGAATTACCGGATATTGGTTACTTAGTTCTTATTGAGTATTTTTTCTATCTCGTTTACTGTTTGGCGATATTTATCATTATAATTGCTGTATTAAGTCATTTCTATGAAGAATGTGAGAGTGAAAGAGGTAAGAAAATTGTTCATCGTCTCAATATCTTAGGCAAGGTTTTATACCCAGTTATTCTGATAAGTTTTGTCGGTATGATAGTTTATCAAAATTATAATGTGATTATGGGGATAACCTAAGGGTTGTTGGGAGGTATAAGTGAAAGTATCGTACACCATTTGGTAATTTATTAAATAATCTTGCTTTAACAATTGGTGCATGACGTTCTCACTTATGCACCCTATCAAATTAAAGTTTATTAATCAGACATATACGTGGCTTACGAGTTGATAACGCATAGCAATGTAGGATGTGGTGAGGAAACGAACCGCATCAATTATTCTTCACCTGTTATATTCGATTGTACATGCCCAATTTAATGGGTAAATACCTTGTTCAACATGATTATGGAAGCTTGAATATGGCCAGTCTTTGACTTGTTTAACCCATCCATGTTTGACAGGATTCCAATGAATATAATCAACATGACGATTAAAATCATTTTCATCTCGAATAACATGTTCCCAAAAGCGACGTTGCCAAATGCCACGTTCTCCTCTTTTTATACGGCTTGTAGATTTTTTTTCGATAGATGGAAGTAGACGAGAAAATCCAGCTTTAATTAAAGCCCAACGAGTTTTATAATCTGCATCGTTGGGTGGTAATGTCCATATAGTGTATAAAGCAATTACGAGCATCAGAAGGAGTGATAATATTTAAAGCATCAGCAATTGCAAGATATAATTGTTCAGTATCCAAAATAGGAATTTTTTTAAGATAACTCTTGACCTTAGACCAAATAT
>JAUCGL010000265.1 GCA_030378105.1 Candidatus Halobeggiatoa sp. HSG11
TTCTGAGTCTGTTAATGGATTGACAAATAACATGTTTTTATGTTCTCTTGTAGTGGATGGTTTGAAATTTTATCTGATTATAGTATATCATATTTTTTGTTAAAATACTTTTGTGTATCTACATACAATTATTAATAATGGGACAATTGAAAATACAGCTTTCCATGGTGCTTCTATTTCAGGTGGAATTTTAGGAGGAACCATATTTAACAACAGTACAATTGATGGAATTTATGATGTAAAATTAGCATCAAATACCCATATTATTGGTGGCGAACTAACAGGTGATATTATTGGCTCTCCAGAACATAAAGCTCTTTTAGAACAGCTTATAATAACTGGTAATGGAATTATTCAAAATGTTATTATTGGTGAGGGAGTTGATATAGCTGATACAGTACATATTGATGAATCTGTTGAGTTTATTCATTCGCTGCGAGACATGGAGAGGTGAAGCCAAAGTCGAGTAGTCCGAGACTAGGTGAGAGTTCTTAAATTTGAAGAAATAGTTAAGCGAAGCAACTCGTAAGCCGTATACGTCTAATTAACAAATTGTAATTTGATAGGGTGCATAAGCAAAGCATCATGCACCAAACAGGAAATAGGTTGACAAACCACATTTATTTTTAAAGCATTTTTGCTAATTTTTTTGCTTCCAAACGAATAGCTTTTCTATTGGAGGAAAAAATAAAACGTGGGCTGTCCCCTATTTTTCTTTTTTTGAGACTTTTACACCACTAATACAAGGCTTTTTACTAGTGCGTCAGAGCTGAATTGGTTGCTGGAATATAGTCTGCTACCGTACCAACGGATTTGATTGAAAGCCCAACTGGTGGTATGTCATTAAACTGCGTACCATGAACATAGACTGTACCATCTTTGATACCAAGCCAAGTATAAGTCTTACTATAGTAACGAGCAAAATAACCATCTATGGATTGAGTCACTGCATTTGGTGAACTAAAATAGGCTGAAAAGTTTTGTTCACCAAAATTAAATAAGGTATCACTTTCGGGAGCCACTGGATAATTTGGTGTGGTTTCGCTAACATCAATTACAACTTTTTCATCTCCATTTAAATCATTCAAAACAGTTTGTTGCCAAGTTGTTAATCTAGTTTTTAGCGATTCCAACAGTGAGGTATTAGTTGATGATAAATCACTTTTTTCAACTGCATCGTTCTTCATATTATACAGTTTATATTCTACAGTGCCTGAAGTATCCATGATTTTATGCAGTTTGTACCGTTCATTCATCCACACAGCATGGCCCACATCAATATCAGTTAAAGTATCTATATTTTTGTCGTACCAAAAAGGAATGGCATCCGTTCGTGCAGTCATGGTGCCTTCTAACAACGGTAAAATGCTGACACCATCCAATTCTGCCTGATTTTCTACGGTGATATCGAGAATATCAAGGATTGTCGGATAAATATCTAAAGTACTGGCTGGTATAGTAGTTTTGACCGAAGTTATTACTGCTGGCCACTCAATAAGAGCTGGTACACGAATACCTCCTTCCCACAAATCACCTTTACTGCCTTTTAAGGCTCCGCTTGCTTTCGGATCCGGGTTTGTATCTTGCGGACCATTGTCACCCATAAACCAAAGCAGCGTATCCTGTTCAATATTTAATTCTTTTAGCTTGGTCCGTAAAGTACCGATGCTGCGATCCATTGCGTAAATTTCACCATAAAAATTTTGTTCTTCTTCAGTCAAATTATCAAATATAGCTTTGTCGGAATCAAGAGCTTCCCATGGATCATGCGGGGCAGCAAACCAAATAACCGCCAAGAATTTGTCGCCATTATTGACAGCATCTTCGATAAACGAAATGGCTTCTTTAACAATAAAGTCGGAACCGTCCCCATCGACTTGAGGTTCATTTTCACCATTACGCACAAAATCGGTCGCATCAAGATCGAAAAAGAGCCTAGACGATACCCATTGGTCAAACCCATTATCCCCCGGTGTGGAAGCTTTGGGTCCATCAAAATAGCCGATGTGCCATTTACCAAAATGACCAGTGACATAATCGGCTTGCTTAACCGCTTCTGCCAAGGTAGTTTCCTGAGTATCCAAAACACAATTTTTTACATTGAAACAACCATGACGATTATGATGGCGACCGGTTAAAACACTTGCACGAGTTGGCGCACATACAGGAGCTGTTGCGTAAAAACGATTTAGTTGCATTCCAGAATCAGCCATTGTATCTAAATTTGGTGAGATTACTGTAGAACTTCCAGAATATCCAGTTTGTTTCCAGCCTTGATCATCACTCATAAGTAAGATAATGTTTGGCTGTTCGTTAGCCAATGCAACATTGTGGTTTGGAATAAATTCACTTATTCCAATGCAACCTAAACTAATCAACAAATATTTCAAACCTTTTTTCATAATTTTTATATTGGTAATTAAACAGTTAAATTTGGTAGAGGTATTGATTTTATGATATTGTAGAATACAATCAAATACTGATTACTTACAGTTTTTCAGATAAATAACTTTAACAAATTCATACGTAGAGACAAGGCATGCCTTGTTTCTACATCGGAAAATCTATCTGAGTATTCCTACATAAATCGAATTAACTCACATACTAACACACATGAATACTTTTTCACATACACCAACGAATAATTGGTACGTTATTGCCTTTGTGCAAGCATTAATCATCATTACTATACCAGTGGTCGGGGCTGCTACTGATGAAACATGGCCACAGCAAGTATTGGAGCAAGGCACTAATAATGTACCGTTTGTCCACAATGAATCCTGTGCTGAGTGTCATCCACAACAGTTTAAGGAATGGCTTGGTTCTCATCACGAACAAGCTATGCAATCTGCTAATGAAAAAACAGTGCTTGGTAATTTTAATAATACCAGTTTTACCGATGATAATGTTACATCCAAATTTTTCAAAAAAGGCACGAAATTCTTTATAAACACTGAAGATGCTGACGGAAAACTGTCTGATTTTGAAGTAAAATATACCTTTGGAATTACTCCACTTCAACAATATTTACTTGCATTTCCCAAAGGGCGATTACAAGCATTTACTGTTGCATGGGATACGATGAATCAACGTTGGTTTAACCTTTATCCAAATGAAAAAATCAAACCCACTGACCCTTTACATTGGACAAAACGCCTTCTTAACTGGAATTCTGTTTGTGCTGAATGTCATTCCACTAATTTGAAACTAAATTATGACCTAAAAACAGATTCTTATAAAACTACTTGGGCTGAAATTAATGTTAGTTGCCAAGCTTGTCATGGTCCCGGTGGCAATCATATCAAATGGGCTAACTTATTTAAAAATAAGAAAAATATCTCCAGCGATATTAAAGGATTAGAAATAGAGAACATCTCAAATAAAGGATTAATTGTGAATTACAACACTCTTAATTCCAAAAAGCAAATTGAAACTTGTGCGCGATGTCACTCACGTCGCTACCCAATCAGCCAAAATGATCAGCATGGACAAGCTTTTTTGGATGATTTTGTACCGGAATTACTTCGCAAGCATCTATACCATCCAGACGGGCAAATTATTGACGAAGTATATGTTTATGGTTCATTTATTCAAAGTAAAATGTATTTAAAAGGCGTGAGTTGTATTGATTGTCACCATCCACACACCGTAAAATTACGCCGACAAGGTAATAATTTATGCGTTTTTTGTCACCAAATAAATCCACCAAATAAATCAACTACTTCAACAAAACCAAAGATAGGAAAAATTTTTAAGACACTACCTTCAAAAAACTATAACACACCAACACACCATTTTCACAAGGTAGATTCTCCCGGTGCTCAATGTATTAATTGCCACATGCCAACTCAAACCTATATGGTGAATGATACACGCCATGATCATAGTTTTCTCATCCCACGTCCCCATCTTTCCGTTAAATTAGGAATACCAAATGCTTGTAATCAATGTCATAACGATAAATCAACCGCGTGGGCAGTGGAAACAATAACTCAATGGTATGGCAACCAATCGCTACAAACTCCACATTTCGCTGAAGTTATTGCAGCCGGGCGTACTGGTAGTGCCAAAGCCGAAACTCAACTGATTAAATTGACTAAAGACACTCATCAGCCGGCAATAATTCGAGCAACAGTATTAAATCTATTGCAACAATATCGTTCTGAAGAAACGACTCAAACAATGATTACTGCTCTCACTGACAAAGAAGCACTTATACGTACAATTGCAGTACAAGGATTAGAAAACTTACCTCCTCAATCAAAACTTGATACTTTGATTCCATTACTCAACGATTCCATCCGAGCCGTGCGTATAGAAGCAGCGATAGTACTAGCCACCGTACCATCTGCTCAATTAAATCAATCCCAACGTCTGATATTTGAAACTGTTTTGAAGGAATACCAACAAGCACAGAAAGCGCAACCAGATCAACCACAAGGACATTTTAATTTGGGTAGACTCTACACCGTTTTGGGACAATTAAATTTAGCCGAACAATCCTATAAAACAGCTATCAAAATAGACCAATATTTTTTCTCAGCATACAACAATCTTGCTAATCTTTATTACCAAATGAAACGCAAAAACGAGGCAGAAAAAACTCTTCGTCAAGCTATTCAGTTTACTACAGACCAAGGTATATTATATTATTCATTAGGACTCTTATTGGTAGAACAACAACATCCTGAAGAAGCAGTTACTCACCTTGCAAAAGCGACCACATTAATGCCAAATCACCAACGAGTTCATTACAACTATGGTTTGCTATTACAACGTTTGGGTAAAATTTCCCTTGCTGAAACTGCTTTTCTCAAGGCTAATCAACTAAATACCAATGACCAGAGTATACTCAATGCTTTGGCTACTCTCCACATTCAACAACATCAATGGGAGAAAGCTTATACCTTTGCCAAACGACTCAATCAACTTTATCCATACAATCCGGAAATATATCAAATGTTCAAATACATCCAAAAACAGAGAATATCACACAAATCTGAAGATTAAGATAAGGATAATTGGGATCAGAGTAACATTAATTTTGAAAGTAGTATTGTTTCATATTAATTTTACTTTGACCCCAATTAATTATTCATGTATAAACCATCAATCCCGTTGGGGTTGTATGCTGTTAAGTTGACCTTATGAGAAATTGTGGAATTTATAAAAAATAGGAGAATTAACCATGTACAAGCGTCAAGCTTTGGTTATTGGTATTGATATATACGATCATATTGACCCCCTTAAATCAGCAGTCAAAGATGCTGAAGCCATCGCTCAAATTTTAGAAACTCAAGGAAATTTTAAAGTTACGCGGTTGCCTTATTATCAGTCTG
Source organism: Candidatus Halobeggiatoa sp. HSG11 (assembly GCA_030378105.1). Taxonomy (GTDB): domain Bacteria; phylum Pseudomonadota; class Gammaproteobacteria; order Beggiatoales; family Beggiatoaceae; genus DRQV01. The sequence continues at coordinate 5,340 of JAUCGL010000265.1, forward strand.
AACAACGTCATCATGTCCATCCTATGCCAGATTCTGCTGATGCTATGGATTTAAAAAATCTTACCCAAGCGATTGAAAAATTTTTTAATCCGGCTGGTAAACAATATCCTGATATTGCACTGCTGTTTTTTGCGGGACATGGACTCTCTCAAGAACTATTTGGTGATTATGAATCCTATCTTGCTGCTGTTAATAGCAATCCTGCTGCTGAAATCTGGGGCTACCCGGTCACAAAGTTACAAAAACTATTAAAAGCCAGTCCCATTTCCCGTAAAATTGTCTGGTTAGATGCTTGCCACAGTGGAGCGTTGACTAGGGATTTTCCCAATTTAATCAATAGTGAATATTGTCTAATCAGTGCCGCACCTGATCACGATGTCGCTAAAGAAAAGAACCAGCAAGGAGTATTAACCAAAGCTTTGCTTGAAGCCTTAGACACTAAAAATTGTGAACAAAAAACCGTAACTAGTCACGATTTAGTGCAGAAATTAGAAGTAATCAGCAAACGCGATAATATTCAGCAAATGTTTACCTATAAAAATAGCGATCAGCCGTTATTATTGACCGGTGAACATTTTATCCCAACTGAAGAAACCCTCAAAATTTGTCCTTATAAAGGATTGAATTATTTTGATTACACCGGTGATGACCCCAAGATATACTTTGGACGTGGTAAAGAAACTGAAAGACTATTAAATTTGGTGATTAATAACCGCTTGGTTATGGTACTTGGTGCATCGGGTAGTGGTAAGTCTTCTTTGGTACGTGCTGGTTTGGTTCATAAACTGCAAATTGGTAATCTTACCTCTGGTTCATGGCACATTTTGCCTATAATTCGCCCGGTCAACCAAGCCGGCGATTTACCGCTTAATAACCTTGAACAAGCCTTACTACAACAAAAAACCAAGCAAAACAACCTGTTGATTGTTGACCAATTTGAAGAAATATTTACTCTCGTTAGTGACCGTGACCAGCAAAATCAATTTTTTCAGTATTTATTTGCCCAAGAAAAAGTTTACCGTGTCATTGTCATGCGTTCCGACTTCTTTCCCCACACTCAAAATCACCGGGAGTTGACACAAAAGATAGAAAAAAATCTATTTAGTATCAGTCCGATGACTGCGGATGAATTACGTCAAGCCGTAGAACAACCAGCCAAACAAGCTGGCTATGCAATAGAACCATCTTTGACTGCTGAACTTATCCATGCTATCAACGACGCAGCCCATTTACCATTGTTGCAATATGTTTTGGAAAAAGTTTTTCAAGAAAGCAAGAAGAGTAGCGATAAACAATTGACTTTACGCCGTTACCAACAGCTCGGTGAATTAAAAGGTGCGTTGGCTAAAAAGGCTCAACAACTTTATGATAATTTCAGCGATAATGAGCGGACTACGCTTAAATGGCTATTATTAGAGCTGACCCGACTTGGGCAAGGACAGCAAGATACTCGTAAACGGTTGAAACTTAGTGAGCTACGGCAAAACCTTAGTCATGCCAAGGATTTGGATAAGGTAATTCAGCAACTAACTACTGAACGCTTGCTTACTCAAGACCAAAATGCTGCCAATGAGAGTGTGGTGGAGGTAACTCATGAAGCTTTAATCCGTGAATGGGGGTTATTGCGAACATGGATAAATGAAAACCGTGATTTTATGCGTTGGCAAGAGGGTTTGCGTACTCGTATATATCCAAAAAAATCCTGTCCATCTTAAAATCCTGTATAATCTCGTTCAAAATACCCAAAAAAAAGGAAAAAACAACCATGTTAAAAAAAATATTCACTATTGTACTATTTTTACTCGCCGCCACCAGCCAAGCGGAGCAACTGAAATTATACATTGGATATAAGACAAATACAGATCATCATTACTCTTATTTTGAAAATGCTCTTGATGTTAGGTCTATAGATTTTTCTCCTGATGGACAATTATTTTTATCAAGTTCTGGCGATATGCCCAAATTGTGGAATGTCAAAAATGGACAAAGAATTCGTAGCTTCTACGGACATTCTGTTGGTATTACATCAGTAGATTTTTCTCCAGATGGACGACTTGCATTGTCATGTGATTGGGATGGCATCATCAAATTATGGGATATTAACAGTGGGAAAGAAATTCGTAATTTTCAAACAGATCATGATAATTGTTACTCAGTAGTTTTTTCCCCAAATGGACAGCTAGCTTTGTCAAGCGGTTACGGAATAATAACTCTATGGGATGTTAATACAGGGAGAAAAATTCGCAATTTTCAATGGCATTCTAGAGGACATTCTCAAAGTATTGATTCTATAGTTTTTTCTCCAGATGGGCAATTAGCTTTGTCGATCTGTAATCTAATCGGGATCAAACTGTGGGATGTCAATGGTGGACAAGAAATTCATGATTTCAGTTCCAGAACAGGTATATATAATTTTACTAGTGGTGTAGCCTTTTCTCCTGATGGACGAATGGCTTTATCAGCTTCTGATCTTTCTGGTCATAATATCAAATTATGGGATATTAATAGTAAACGAGGAATTCGCGAATTTAAGGGACATCTGGATAATATAAATTCAGCAGTTTTTTCTCCTGATGGACGTCTAGCTTTGTCAGGTTCTGATGATCAAATGATCAAACTATGGAATGTCAACAGTGGTCAAGAGATTAAGAGTTTCAAGGGGCATTTGCATGATGTAGATTCTGTAGCCTTTTCTCCCGATGGGCGGCTAGCTTTATCGGGGTCTGATGATGGTAGTAGTCGGTTTTGGAATATTAAAACAGGCGAAGAAATTGCGCAAATGGTGAGTTTTGAAGATGGCGAATGGATAACAATAACCAAGCAAGGTTATTATGTAGCTTCTACTGGTGGAAAAAAATATATTAAAGGTACTAGTGAAATCGAAATCGAAAAACTTAATCGCCCGAATTTAGTAGCTGCTATTTTGCAAGCAGGTGAATTGGATAGACAAGCACCTCGCATTGAACTTACTGGCAAACAACGCGGTGTAGATAACGAACTGGTTGTCGATACCTATCAATATGCTTTAAAAGGACGTGCGATTGATCAATCAGGCATCGCTAGCATTATTGTCAATGGCAAATCTGTCAATTTCGATAATCAAGGTAGTTTTTCTGCTAATTTAGCCTTGCAAGCCGGTAGTAATCCTATCCATATCAAAGCGGCGGATATTTTTGATAATCAGGCTGAAAAACATATTGTAATAGCTTTTTCTGATACTAAGCCTAAACAACAAATTGCGGGCAACAATTACGCTCTGGTTATCGGCATTAATGATTACCAAGATTCCCGCGTAACCACTTTAGACACGCCTGTCAACGACGCACAAGCCATTGCCAAACTTCTCAAAAATAACTACGGTTTCCAAGTTACCGCTTTAATCAATGCCCAAGCCACGCGCAATAATATTTTAGCTGAATTTGGCAGTTTAACCCAAAAAACCCAAGCTAATGACAATTTGCTAGTTTTTTATGCCGGACATGGACAACGCGATTTGCAAAAAGACAAAGCCTATTGGTTCCCGTTCGATGCCCGAGCCGAAGCCGAATACACTTGGATTATCGCCGACCGCATCACCAGCTATATGAAAGGTAGTCAAGCCACCAATGTACTCGTTATCGCCGACAGTTGCTATTCTGGTGCTATTGGCAAAGTGCGTAATTTTCAACCTTGGCAACCATATAAAGAACGCTATAAAGCATTAAAACAACTTCAACAAACCAAATATCGTATATTAATTGCCAGCGGTGGCGATGTACCTGTTTCCGACGGTCGTGGTGGACAACATTCGTTATTTGCTGCTCCTTTAATCGAAGCCTTGCAGCAATTTAAAAATGATTTTACTGCCCACGAATTATTTTTATACGTTCAGCAAAAAGTAGCTGGCGACTCCAGCCAAATTCAGGGTATTCATTTTATTAGAAATTCCGGACATCAAGGCGGGGATTTTGTGTTTGAACGGCTATTGAGACGATAATATTTCCTTTCCCTAGTCGGATAAGGTCAGTGCAATAAAATGAAACCGACCAAACCAAAATCTAATCAATAATTTATGTGTTTGTTTATATCGTAATGGTCGGTTACGCTTTGCAGCACCGACCCTACCCTGCTTTATAGTGCTTTAGTCAAACAACAGCAGGGCATTGTTGAGCATAATGATTCTGTAGGAAGCGTGGCATTTAGCCCCGATAGCAAGCATTTTCTCACCGCATCAGGAAACGAGGCTTATCTTCGTGACTCACAGAGCAAGCTGTTGGCTACCGTTACTCAAAATCTATTAAAATATATAAATTTATTCACATCGTTATCAATTCAGCGACAGTAAAATAGTCGTCTAACAAATCTCTTATGTGCGTTTTTTGGTGGGCTGCAACCTGTCCACACCATAATTATTTAAATTTATTGCCGCATTTAAATCTCGATCCAACTCTAAACCACAATTGCAACTATAAATTCTATCTGATAAAGTTAAGTCTTTATTAATTGAACCACAATTAGAACATGTTTTAGAACTTGGAAAAAATCTATCTGCTATAACAAGCTTACAGTTCCTTAGCTTGGCTTTGTATTCAATCTGTTGCCGCAAATTACCAAAACCAGCATCGCTTATACTAAGTGCTAAACTGTGGTTTTTAATCATGCCTTTGACATGCAAATCTTCAATTACTATTCGCTCGAAGTTTGCTGTTAAATAATCGCTTAGTTTATGCAATACTGCTTGCCGTTGATTACTTACACGAAAATGAAATTTAGCAAGCTTGAGTTTGGCTCTCACTCTACGATTGCTGCTTTTTGTTTTTCGTGATAGGTTTTTCTGTAACTTTCTTAATTTCTTGAGATTTGTTCTTAGTTTTTGGTTTGCATCAAATACCACACCATTACTGAGTGTTGCCAATGCTTTAATACCAAAATCAACACCAATACTAGATTTTCTCTCAATATCTTTTGGATTATATTCTTGGGTTTCTACTAGAATTGAAGCAAAATATTTTCCAGCACGTTTACTAATCGTTACTTGTTTAGTTTGTCCATCAAAACGTAACTTCTGCCGCATTTTAATTTCAGTTTTTAGCTTTTCAATTCTTAAAAAACGACCGTTGACATCAAATTTAGCTTTTTCTCTCAATGCAAAAGAATCTTTAACACCTTTTCTTTTAAATTGTGGAAAACCGGCTTTTTGTTTGGCTTTTACACGCCTAAAAAAATGTTTGAAGGCATTATCTAAATCGTCAATGGCATTGCGAGTTACACGGCTTGAAACTTCTGTATACCAATCAAATTGAGGACGAATAACTTTGATATAAAATTGATAAGCAGCTTGTTTAGACCACTTATTATCTTTTTTGCTAAAATGCTCAAGCAGTTGGTTGTAACAATGTCGGTGACTGCCACAAGCTTTATCAAGATATACTGCTTGTTCAACTGTGGGTCTTAGTTCTATTTTATGTGCTAATAACATGTATTTAATTACAGTATTTGGAATAAATATTTCCAATAATTAATGCTTTCTTATTATCTGCATAAATATACGATATTATATAATAATTCAACTACCATTTAAACCCCCTATGTTTAACCAAACGGGTTAAAGACCAAATCAAGCCAAGTATAATAGGAACTAACAAACTGACAGTAATAGAAATACCCACATCTAACCACGCATCAGGGACAGATAAATACACTGACAAAAAGTCTCCAATAGGATTATGCTTGGCTTGAGCAATTGTCTTAATAGGAAAATCACCAGATGAACCAATAATAATCGCTGCCAACGCAAACAATATCCCAAACACTTCAACCCTTTGAATAAATTTACGGTCACGTTGTTCTTTGCGTAAAGCGATATAGTAACATTCCTATATTTTTACACCATTAAAATTAATTATATTCTGAAAAATAAAACCTATTGTTTCGATAAGTGAATCAAATTTATAACGAAACTGCTTAATGTAACGTTATAACTGAATC